>JANOCN010000831.1:0-3791 GCA_031412185.1 Betaproteobacteria bacterium
GAAGCGTCGCCCCGGTTCGACATATCGATGATGTGCCGATCGCCGATGCTGGATCGGGGGGTAAAGAAACGCGCGTCGCACTGGAGGGGTAATGCAGATAGCATGGCAGGCGATGGTGGTTTGGTTTGAATCCGCGCTATCGGGCATGGGTGAGCCATGGGTGATAGCGCTTGCATTGGCGCTCACCACGCTACTGCTGGAAGACCTGGCGATTGCCGCGGGCGTCGCGCTTGCCGCGCACGGAGTCATCTCGCTGGGATTGTCACTGACTGCAGTGGCTACGGGCATTGCAGTCGGCGACCTCGGCCTGTATGCCGCTGGCGTTGCGGCCACCCGGGTCCCATGGCTGCGGCGGCGCTACATTGGCGATCGGTCTATCCGGACGCAACAACACCTGGTGGCTCGCCTCCCCAGCGCTGTACTTCTGGCGCGTGTCATTCCCGGATTGCGTCTGGTGACCTATACCGCTTGTGGATTCGTGCGTGTGCCCCTTGGGCCGTTTGCCGTCTGGGTGGGAGTCGCCGTGGCGCTGTGGACCCTGGGCCTGTATGGGATCAGCTTTGCCGTTGGTAGCGCCCTCACACTGCACCTTGGACTTCCTCCTGCGGTGGCGGTCGCATTGCCCATCGTTGTGCTCGCTGCAGTTTTCCCGTTGGTGCGCATGGCGCGACAGCACCATCGACAAAGAACGAGATTATGACTGCAACACTACCACCTTCGGCCGCTGGTTCCTTGATGGGCAGCGGCCCCAGTGCCGCGTCGGCACTGGAGGCCCGTGTTCCGCATCAGGGTATGCCACCGTTTGAGCACGACGGGGCGCCGCTGAGCTTCTTCGAGTTCTGGCCCATGTGGGCTTTTTATCCACCGATCATGCTGTACACCGGCTGGTTGATGCTGCGTTACCGGGGTGTCCTTCTGCCCACCGTCGCTAACCCGTCCTTCCCCGGGGGTGGCTTCTTCGGGGAGTCCAAGGCCCGGATCCTTGACCTGGCAGTGCGCCACATTCCACAGTGGGTGGCACCATTTGTCCAGATCGACCGGGCCGGTCAGCCCGGTGTGGATGCCACCGCCGAGACCGCAGCGGCGCTGCAGGTTTTGCGGGAAAACGGCGTATCGCTGCCAGTGGTGGCCAAGCCGGATCTGGGTTGCCGCGGTGCTGGTGTAAAGCTGGTGCGCGACGAGGCAGATCTGAAGGCCTATCTGCAAGCATTCCCGGCCGGTGCCAGCCTGCTCCTGCAGCGGCTGGTGCCGTTTGAGGGCGAAGCAGGTATTTTTTATGTGCGCCTTCCAGGCCAGCCGCGCGGGCGCATCGTGTCCATCACGCTGAAGTATTTTCCGTATGTGACCGGTGATGCCCGGCGTACGTTGCGCCAGTTGATACTGGACGACCCGCGCGCCGGGCGTCTCTCCCATCTGTATCTGCGGCGGCACACCGCTCGCCTGGAGCATGTGCTGCCTCAGGGTGAAACGGTGCGCCTGGCGTTTGCCGGCAGCCATAGCCGCGGCGCGATTTTCCGCAACGGAACCCATCTGGTGACGCCTGAGATGGAGGCGCGATTCGATGCGCTGTCGCAGTCCATGCCAGAGTTCCACTTCGGCCGCTTCGACGTGCGCTTCGAGGATTTTTCCGAGGTGCAAAAAGGGCGTGGTTTCACGATTGTCGAGATCAATGGAGCCGGCGCGGAGAGCACCCACATCTGGGACCGCCGCACTACACTGTTGCAGGCATGGCGAGACCTGATGCGCCAGTACCGCTGGTTGTTCACGATAGGTCACGCCAACCGTGCGCGCGGCTTCAAGACGATGGGTTTCGCCGAGTTCACCCGAGACTACCGGCGCGAGAAATACCTGACGCCACGGTACCCGGCCACGGATTAAGAAAGCGGTCGTTGGCCAGACCCCCTGCTTCGCCCGCTGCGCGGTTGGCGCGCTACCATCGGCACACCTTTCAATCGCGTATGTGGTGCCTTGGCCGATGCCTGTTCTTCGAATGCTTCTTGTGATGGCGCTGTTGCAGCTTGCGGCGTGCACCAACCCGCCCATTCCCCGCGGTTCCATGGAGGAACTGTTCCCTGGCCCTGACCGGCCACGGATCAGTACCGTGCAAGCGCTCGGACGATCCGTGCAGCTGGTGCAGATGCCGGGTGCAGGGAAAACACCCATCATCTTCATCCACGGGTCGCCCGGTAGCTGGAGGGCGTGGGCACGCTTTCTGGATACCCCGGATCTGGCCGGCTTTGGGCCACGCATCGCCATGGACCGCCCCGGCTTTGGTGGGTCGGGCGCGGGCGATCTGATGCTCGATCTGCGCGACCAGGCAGCCGTACTCGCCGCAGCCATCCCGCCCGGCCCGCCGGCCATACTGGTGGGCCATTCCCTCGGCGGGCCGCTGATTGCCTGGATGGCGATCGACCATCCGCACAGGGTCTGCGGCGCGGTGATGATCGCTGGCTCCGTGGCGCCGCAATTGGAGGCGCCGCGCTGGTACAACCGCCTGGCCGACATGAGGGTCGCCAAGTGGTTAGTAAGCAAGGAGATGCTCTGGTCGAACCAGGAAATGATGGTGCTGCAACGCCAGTCGGAGCTGCTCGATGCGCATTGGGCCGACCTGCGCCGGCCCGTGGTGGCGATTCAGGGTGACAAAGACCCGCTGGTCGATCCGCGTACTGCCGACTATCTGGAGTCGCGCGCGCCCCGGCAATGGCTGCGCGTGGTGCGTGCTGCCGGCATGGACCACTTTCTCCTGTGGTCCCAGCCACAGGTGGTGGTCCAGCAGATACTCAGCTTGCAGTGCCAGAAACAGTTCTGAGCACGCGGTTGATCGGGGCGATGCGGCCTGAGCGGCAGCTCACTGCACTAGCAGTGGCAATCATTTCAAACTGACGTCGAAGCCGCGTTGGACCGCCGGGCGCGCCATCATTGCCCGGTACCAGCGCTGCACATGCGCAAAGTCGGCGAGATCGACCCTGTGCTTTTCGTGCCGCCAGGCCCAGCCCAGAATGGCGAAGTCGGCAATCGACAAGGCACCGGCGACAAACTCTCTGCCATTCAGGCGTGTGTCGAGCACTTGGTAGAGTCGCCGGGTTTCGGCGCTAAATCGCGCGAGGCCGTAACGCCGATCTGCGTCGCTCTCTACACCTAGAAAGTGGTGCACCTGGCCTGGAATCGGCCCAAATCCCCCCATCTGCCACATCAACCACTCCAGCACTGGCACCCGTTCTCGCAATGACTGCGGAAGTAGGCGCCCCGATTTTTCCGCGAGGTACAAAAGAATGGCGCCGGATTCGAACACGCTCAAGCTTTTTCCGTCGGGTCCTTCCGGGTCCACGATGGCCGGTATCTTGTTGTTGGGGCTGATCGCCAGGAATTCGGGGGCAAATTGCTCGTCTTTCGACAGATTGACCGGGCAAACGGTGTAGCGAAGTCCCATCTCTTCCAGAGCCGTGCTGATCTTGCGAGCATTGGGTGTGTCCCAGCAGTAAAGCGAAATGGTCATGTTGGACTCGTAGTATTTGTAGGGCAGGGGGAATTGTGGTCGGATCACTCGTTGTACCGCATTCGTCCATTGCTGTTCTGGTGAATTTCGGGGTCGTCATGCGTGGAGGTCGCGACAATCTGCTGTAATCTGCCGCAACCCAACTCGACTGGTCCATGGCCAGCATCTGACCCATGGTCCTGCAATCCGAGATAGCAGCGTTACGGCTGCCTTTGATGCGTTTTGCGCAGCTGCAATTGCGCAACACCAGCATGTCGGAAGATGCCGTATCGGAAACGATGCTGGCGTTGCTTGA
>JANOCN010000832.1:0-4476 GCA_031412185.1 Betaproteobacteria bacterium
CTGGGCCTGGCCATTCACCGAAGCCTTGGCCATGAATGAAACCCCGCACGATCTGATCGCCGCCGATTGCGAGTTGGCTCGAAGCAAGCACGTCTTGCCGGACAAATCCAGCTTGCCCAACATCGACCCGGACCTGTTTGAGCGGCCCAATGGCGAGCGCTTCTCGCGCGTGGGGGCTTCGACGCACGCGCCGCGTATTCTGCTGCTGTACGGATCGTTGCGCGAACGCTCGTACAGCAAGTTGCTGACGCTGGAGGCCGCGCGCCTCTTGCATGCGATGGGTGCCGAGACACAAATATTTGACCCTGCAGGATTGCCGCCGCCCGATAGCGTGCCCGACAGCCACACACGGGTACAGGCGCTGCGCGAAGCCGCGACCTGGGCCGAAGGTATGGTCTGGACGTCACCCGAACGCCATGGTGCCATGACCGGCATCATGAAAAGCCAGATCGATTGGATTCCCCTCAGTCTGGGTGCAGTGCGGCCGACTCAGGGCAAAACGCTGGCCGTGATGGAAGTGTCGGGTGGCTCGCAGTCGTTCAATGCGGTCAACCAATTGCGCGTGCTCGGGCGCTGGATGCGTATGCTCACCATCCCCAATCAGTCGTCGGTGGCCAAGGCTTTTCTGGAGTTCGACGAGGCCGGTCGCATGAAGCCATCGGCCTACTACGAACGGGTGGTGGATGTGATGGAAGAACTGGTGAAGTTCACGCTGCTGACCCGCGATGTGGCACCGTACCTGGTAGACCGCTACAGCGAGCGCCGCGAGAGCGCCGCCGAATTGTCCAAGCGGGTCAACCAGCGCGCGCTCTGATACCGATCTGCGTTCGCGCAGGAAATGGTCGGTGTCAATGCCAGGCTCCCGCTTAAACTCGCGCGCATGGGGACACAACAACTGGCTTTGGGCCTGGTACTGGTGCTGATGGTTTTCTCCGTCGCACTGGAGCTGAAGGTGGACGACTTCCGCAGAGTGGCAAAGATGCCGCGTGCGGTCGTAGCGGGCTTGATCCCGCAGTTCATCCTGCTGCCGGTGGGCACCTGGGTAGCGACGCTGCTGCTCGATTTGCCGCCGAATGTGGAGGCAGCCATGATCCTGGTGGCCTCCTGCCCCGGCGGTTCGCTCTCCAACGTGGTGACCCATTTCGGGCGTGGCAACACGGCGCTTTCGGTCAGCGTGTCGGCTGTGGCGGCGTTGCTGGCGCTGGTGCTCACGCCTTTCAACTTCAGCTGGATGGTGGCCAGCAACCCGGCGACGGCGGGCTGGTTGCGCACCTTGTCCATCGACCCGTCGGGTATCTGGTTCAGCCTGCTGGTGTTGCTGGCTCTGCCAATGGCGCTCGGGCTGCTGGCGGCGCACAAGCTGCCGACCCTGGTGGCAAAAATCCAGAAACCACTGGCCAATTTGTCCGTGCTGGCATTGCTGGCCTTTATTGTGGTGGGCCTCGTGAAAGAGCGGCAGTTGCTGACGCTGGGGCTGCTGCCGATGCTGGCCATCGTGGTGCTGCACAACGCCAGCGGCTTGCTGTTTGGTTACCTCACCAGCCGCGCCATGGGCATCAGCGTGCGTGACCGCCGCGCCGTGATGATCGAAGGTGGTATGCAGAATTCGGGTCTGGCGCTGGGAATCATCGCAGTGCAGTTCAACTCAGACCTGGGCATGATCATCATCGCCAGCCTGTGGGGCATGTGGCACATTGTGAGCGGCATGACCTGTGCCTTGTGGTGGCGGCGCGTGGACCGCATCGCCGCAAGCACTTCTCCGCAATTCGCACCATTGCGCCATGTTTGATTTGCTCATCCAAGCCGCCACCGTGGTGGACGGCAGCGGCAGCACCCCGGTGACGGCCGACGTGGGCATCGCGGGTGGCCGCATTGCCGCCATCGGCAAGCTCACGGGCGCGGCGCGCCAGACGCTGCAGGCCGATGGTGCCTGGCTCACGCCAGGCTTTGTGGACATCCACACCCACTATGACGGCCAGGCGAGTTGGGACGAGACGTTTTCTCCCAGCATCCACCATGGCGTGACTACCGTGGTCAGGGGCAACTGCGGGGTCGGCTTCGCGCCGCTGCGCCCCGGTGAGCAGGATCGGCTGATCAGCCTGATGGAAGGTGTGGAGGACATTCCCGGTGTGTCGTTGTCGGAGGGCATCGATTTCTGCTGGGAGAGTTTTCCGCAGTACATGGACGCGCTGGACGCGCGGCCGCACAGCCTGGACTTCGCGTGTATGGTGCCGCACGACCCACTGCGTATGTATGTGATGGGGGAACGCGCCCGCGGCCACGAAGTTGCGAGCGTGCAGGACGTGGCCGCCATGCGCAGCCTGCTGCGCCAGGCCCTGCAGGCCGGTGCCATCGGGTTCAGCACCGGGCGCAGCGACAACCACCGAACGTCCAGGGGCCACGAGACACCCGCAAGCGAAGCCGATGCCCGCGAGTTTACCGGCCTGGCCAGCGCGTTCGAGGGCCTGGGCCATGGTGTGGTGCAGATGGTGAGCGACTTCGATCTGATGCGTGACCTGGCTGCTCAGGCGGGAGGCAACCCAGCACCAGGAGCACTGCGATTTGACGCGGAGTTTGATCTGGTCGAGCAACTGGCCCGTGCATGCGGCCGCCCGTTGTCGATGACCTGGCTGCAGCGCGACCCTGGTGGCAACCAGTACCCCGCGATTGCGAAACGGGCAGAAGCTGCGGTGGCGGCGGGCCTGTCGCTGTACCTGCAGACCGCCGCGCGTGGTATTGGTGTGATCAACGGCCTGGACGCCAGTTTTCACGCGTTCATGGGTTTCCCCGGTTATCTGGAAGTGGCCCACCTGCCGCTGGCCGTGCGTGCGGCCGCACTGCGCGACCCGCAGCGCAGAGCCCGCATCCTGTCCGAGAAATCGGGCCGGCTGGCGGGCGACGGCTCCTCCGTTCCGCCACTGGTCGACCTGCTGCTGGCGCGCATCGATTTGATCTCGGCGCGGATGTTCCCGCTCACCGACACACCCGACTACGAACCAGCGTTGCAGGATTCAATGCTGGTGCGCGCCAAGATGCGCGGTGTGCCGCCACTGGAGGCGCTGTACGACTACATGGCCGAAGGCGACGGCAGCAACCTGGTTTACTTCCCGATCTTCAATTACAACCAGGGCAACCTGGATACCGTTGCTGGCATGCTGCAGCACCCGCGTGCTCTGCTGGGCTTAAGCGACGCCGGTGCCCACGTGGGCACGGTCTGTGACGCAAGTTTTTCCACCTTCATGCTGACGCATTGGGTTGCTGGAGGACACATGCAACTCGAGCGGGCGGTGCAGATGCTCACGCAGCGCAATGCGGCTTACCTGGGGTTGGCTGATCGCGGCCGTATTGCGGTGGGCTTGCGGGCCGATTTCAATCTGATCGACCCGTCGGCGCTTGCGCTGCCCAAACCACAGTTGCTGCATGACCTGCCGGCCGGTGGTAAGCGATTTGTTCAAAAGGCGCGCGGCTACCTGGGCACCTGGGTGGCTGGTCAGGCGGTGCAGCGGGGCGGTGAGGTCAGCGCCGCACGGCCGGGGCGGTTGGTGCGCGCTGGCAAGCAGTGAGTTGCAGGGCGGGCGTTTGCCACCTGCGTGCGTTACGCAATACCCCGTCTGGCGAGCCGGGGGCTTCCCCGAATCCCATGTCGCGCTTACACTTTCTCCAGCCGCAAAACAGACCACAAGGAGCGAGACATGGTAAACCGCCGCAGCAGTCCCGGTACCGAAGTTAAATCAGCTAAAAAACCTCGCCAGATTGGCGTGGCCCCGTCCAAAACCGCAGCCGCACCGTTAGATCGCGTCGCCGCACGGTCGAAATCGCTTGGCAGCGGAGTCGCCGAACTGGCCGGTGCATCCCTGAAGTTGTATGGCGAACTGGCGCGCACCATGGTGGGTCTGAGCAAACGCGACGTGCCGGCCAAGGACCCGCGTTTTGCCGACCCGGCCTGGCGCGAGCATCCGATGTACCGGCGCCTGGGCCAGGGCTACCTCGCGTTCTGCGAGGCGGCGGACCGACTGGCCGAGAACAACCCGAATTGGCGCGGGCGCGCGCGCAACCGGTTTCTCACTGGTGTGCTGACCAGCACACTCTCCCCCACCAACACCTTGCTGGGCAATCCGGCGGCGCTGAAACGGGCCTTCGAGACAGGGGGCGTGAGTCTGACCACCGGCATGAAGAATATGCTGACCGACCTGGTGCACAACAAAGGCATGCCGCGCCAGACACCAGCCGATGTCTTCAAAGTTGGCGAGAACCTTGCCGTGACGCCCGGCGCAGTTGTGTTCCGAAACGAGATGGTGGAGTTGATCCAGTACCAGCCGACCACCGCGCAGGTGTGCGAGCGGCCCACCTTGTTGATCGTGCCGCCGGTCGGCAAGTATTACTTCATGGACCTTGCGCCAAAACGCAGCTTTGTCGAATATGCGGTCTCCCAGGGTATACCGATGTTCGTCACGAGCTGGCGTAATCCGGAGGCGG
>JANOCN010000833.1:0-3379 GCA_031412185.1 Betaproteobacteria bacterium
CTCGGCCACACTCTGGCCGCGTGTCGTGTCCATTCGCATGTCGAGGGGACCGTCGCCACGAAACGAGAACCCACGTGCCGGGTTGTCGATTTGCGGCGAGCTGATGCCCAGGTCCAGCAAAATGCCGGTGGCACTGGCGGGCGGCAGGGCGGCCAGACGGCTGAAGCCCTCGTGCCGGATGGCAAATCGGGCATCGGCAATGCTGCCCGCCTCGGCAATCGCTTCGAGGTCCTTGTCGAAGGCGGTGAGGCGACCCGCAGCGGATAGCTGCGACAGGATCAGACGCGAGTGGCCGCCGCGCCCGAAGGTCGCGTCGATGTAGTGTCCGTCCGGTTGGATGTGAAGCGCTGCGATGGCTTCGTTCAACAAGACGGTGCGGTGTGTCCATGTGTCCTGCACCGTCATCTTTCTAAAACGAGAAGTCCCGGAACACGTCGGGCATCTCACCCTTCATCTGCTCGGCCTCGTGGGCGGCGTAGGTGGCGGCGTCCCACAGCTCAAAATACGCTCCCATGCCGAGCAGCACGGTGTCGCGGCTGATGCCGGCCGCCGCACGCAACTCGGGCGACACCAGCAGGCGGCCAGTGGCATCCATGTCCACATCCATGGCGTTGCCCAGAAAAATCCGTTTCCACCACTGCGCCTGCATGGGCAGTGCAGCAATGCGTTCCCGAAACTTTTCCCACTCATTGCGCGGGAATATCATCAGGCAGCCGTGGGGGTGTTTGGTCAGCGTGAGCTGGCTCGACGCTGTGGCGCTCAGGACGTCACGATGCCGGGTCGGCACAGACAGCCGACCCTTGGAATCGAGAGCTAAAGAAGACGCGCCTTGAAACACTGTTAAAAACCTTTGAAAAGCACTTTTCACCACTAAATTGCACTTTTTCCCACTTTAGCAGGAAAGTTTTCGCATGCAAGCGGTTTGCTACAAATTTTTTCAATGAAATCAAGCACTTAGACTGCTTTTTAAAACAGCAGCGCAAAACAAAAGTGTTCTAAATTAAGCACTTAGAACATCCAATGAAAGTGTTGCTTTAAGCGAATCGTGGTCCGCAAAGAAATTCCGCCGTCTGCTGGTTGCGACATGAAAAAAAGGGGGCGGGAAATCGCGGGCGGCGCGCCGACCAAAGGCCAATAGCGCGGGCAACCACCCGCCGCAGGCGGTAGGTCAGAAAAAAAGGGGTTGAAGCCGAGGCCCGGAGCGGGCCGGCCTTCAGTCGGCGCGGGTCAGCACGCTGGCGTGTTCGCTGATGCCGATGACGTTGAAGAATGCCGCCACGAGACGGTTGACGTCAGTGAACTGAACCGCGCGATTTTCGGCTTCGCGTGCCGAAACCCAGTTGAGCAGGGTGCCGGCAGCAGAAAAATCGACCCGAATCAGTTTGGCACATGAAATCACCATGATGTCGGCGCCCATCAGCTTGGCTTCGAGCCGGTCCAGCACTGCAATCGCATCGCCTTCGATCTGCCCGGCAAGTTCAACCGCGTACAGATGGCTCATCTGCGAGTTGCCATCCATCTGGGTGTCGCCTTCGAGCGTGCTGCTCATGCTGGAGGGCACAGAGTCGCGATACACATCACCGATGATGGCCTGGGCTGATTCCGCGCCGCCCTGAGGCTCCAGATTGCGGTAATCGCAGCGGGCGCTGTCCCAAGCGGGCGGCGACACCTCATAGGTCACACAGAAGTCAAGCGCCGTCAGCTCGAACTCGTCGGGCTGGTTCGTCACGCGCAGCGCTTCCATGCGCAACTGCCACCAGCCTTGCGGGGTGTCGCGGGCACCCGAGGGCGTGGCGTCCTGCAACACGCGCTGCAACTGTGGCTCACCCATGAAGCGCAACTGCACCGGCTGCGCCGCCCAGCCACTGAAGACCTTGCACAGCGGCTCGACCGCGTTGAGATCGATGGACTTGAGGTTTTTCCAGTCCAGCCGCCACGGCATGGGCGCGCGGCCGAGCGCCGCGTTGAGGGCTGCAATCGTCTGGATACCGAGTACCGACGGGCACACCCAGTCGGCGGCCGGCCCATTGCCAGAGGCGCTGGCCGCCGGCACCGACAGCTGGCGCACCATGTCGGGCAAGGAAAACCATTGCGGCGCCGAACGGTCAAACCGGCCAACAAACTCGATCGCCAGGTTTTCAAACTTGTCCTGCTGCCCGGTGGCGCGGTACAGGTCAAACAGCGCCAGCCAGGTGTCGGCATGGAGGGCGCGGCTGCCCTTCGGGCTCAGCGTTTCGAGCAGGCCCGCCTCGGCACCGGAGTCGTCTCCATTGGCAAAACGGATCGAAGCTTCTTCCAGTTCGGGGTCGTGCGCCAGTTCGGCCCCATCGACCACCGAAAACTTGGAGGACGAGAACCCCGAGGAGGTGCCCTCACGTGAAAACATCGAAAAAGCTGCCGGACTGCCCGCCGCCTTGGCGGCAGGCGCCGGAGGTGGGGGCGCTGCTGCACGCGCCGGGGGAGCTGCAGCGGGCTTGGGCGCAGCCGTCGCTGGGCGTGCGGCGGCCACCGGGGCAACCGGAGCCGCTGCCGCAGGCGCCACGCGCGGTGGTGGGACCCCAGGCAGCGCACTCGGGGTGGTGGGCGCGTAGCTGGCCGGCAGCGCATTTGCCAGCATGGGCGCATGGGTGCTGAGGTTGCCCGGCTCAGGTCCCCCCGAGGAGCTGAATGCCGTGGAGTCCACTGAAGGGGGCCCCGCCGTGCCGTGTTTGGTTTTCCACCACTGCATCGACATCTGCGCCTCGATCTCGTCGATCTTTTTCAGCGTGACTGCGCGGTCATCCGGCTTGGATGGCATGCTGCTCTGGAAAAACGACGGACGGGCGCCCGGGTCCTGGCCGGTCATGGCTTCGCGCTTGCGCATCTTGCGCAACATGTCGAACTCGCGCTTGCGCACAAAGTCATTGCGGCGCTTGCGTTCGATCATCTCCTTGAGCATCTGCTTGCTCAAGGCTTCTTCCTGGCCCGAATCCTTGCCATCCAGATCGGACCAGTTTGTCGCAGGATTGCGAACAAACTTTACGACCTTGGACAACAAGCCCGGGGTGGTTTCTTCTTTGGCCATCAGCGAAGCATCAGGAGGTTCACCGGCAGTGGCTATCAGTCGCCGAACATCTTCTGTTTGAGCTCCCGGCGCTGCTGCGCCTCCAGCGACAAATTGGCGGTTGGGCGCGCAATCAGGCGCCCCACGCCGATGGCTTCACCGGTTTCGTCGCAGTAGCCGTAGTCACCCGAGTCAATGCGGGCAATCGATTGCTCGATTTTCTTGAGCAGCTTGCGCTCGCGGTCGCGGGTTCGCAGTTCGAGTGCGTGCTCTTCTTCAATCGTCGCACGGTCGGCCGGATCGGGTACCACTACGGTGTCTTCACGCAGATGCTCG
>JANOCN010000834.1:0-10084 GCA_031412185.1 Betaproteobacteria bacterium
TCTGGGATCTGGCCCACAGCGCTGGCGCAGTGCCCGTGCACCTCGAAGCGGCTGATGCAGATTTTGCCGTCGGGTGCGGCTACAAGTTTCTCAATGGTGGCCCCGGCGCGCCAGCCTTCGTGTGGGTCCACCCACGCCATACCGACCGTTTCTGGCAACCGCTGGCTGGCTGGTTTGGCCACGCCGCTCCGTTCGCGTTCACGCCCGATTACCAGCCAGCCGCCGGCATTTCGCGTTACCTGTGCGGCACCCAACCAATACTGAGCATGACCGCGCTCGACTGCGGCCTGGACAGCGTGCTGGCTGCACACGGCTGTGTGCCTGGCCAGGACGCGATCAGCGCGCTGCGCGCCAAATCGCTGGCGCTGACCGACCTGTTCATGGCACTGGTCCAGCAACGCTGCGCCGGGCACGGCCTGCAGCTGGTGACACCGCTGGACCATGGCCGACGCGGTTCGCAGGTAAGTTTCGCGCGGCAGACCGGTGCCTTTGCGATCATGCAGGCACTGATCGCGCGCGGCGTAATCGGGGACTTCCGCGCCGGGTCCGGTGCGGATTCCTCGTCCAGCGCCGGGTCTGACGCGGACTCCTCGTCCAGCGCCGGGTCTGGCCAGGTGCAGCCAGACATCCTGCGATTCGGCTTTACACCCCTGTACATCGGTTTCGTTGATGTGTGGAAAGCGGTCGAGCAACTGGTCCAGGTACTTGAGAGCGGCGAATGGCAACGGACGGAATTCAACCAGAAACACGCGGTCACGTAATACCGGCGTGGAAGTACATCAATGAACACACCCGAACACATCGTCACTGAAGAGAAAGCGCAGCTGGATTTCAGCCAATCCATGAGTTACGGCGACTACCTGCACCTGGACGCCCTGCTGAACGCACAAAAGCCACTCTCGCCCGACCACAACGAAATGCTGTTCATCATCCAGCACCAGACCAGCGAACTGTGGATGAAGCTGCTGCTGCATGAGTTGCATGCCGCGATTCGCTGCGTGGCGGCGGACGATCTGGGCAGCGCCTTCAAGATGCTGGCCCGAGTAAGCAAAATCATGGAGCAACTGGTACATGCCTGGGACGTTCTGGCCACCATGACGCCACCCGAATACAGTGCCATCCGACCCTACCTGGCCAATTCCAGCGGCTTCCAGAGTGCCCAGTACCGTTGCATAGAATTTGCGCTGGGCAACAAGAACGCTGCCATGCTCAAACCGCACCAGCATCGCCCCGACTTGCTCGCAATGGTGCAGGCCGCTTACGCTGCGCCCTCGCTGTACGACGAAGCATTGCGCCTGCTGGCTCGACGCGGCATCGCCGTGCCAGCGTCTCACACCCAGCGTAACTGGACCGCGCCTTATGTGGCCGATGAAGCCGTGGTCGATGCCTGGCTGGTGGCCTACCGCAACCCGAAACAGTATTGGGACCTGTACCAGCTCGGCGAGGAACTCACCGACCTGGAAGACGCCTTTCGGCTCTGGCGCTTTCGCCATGTGACTACCGTCGAGCGTGTAATAGGCTTCAAACGCGGCACCGGCGGCACGGGAGGCGTCAGTTACCTGCGCAAGATGCTCGATGTGGTGCTGTTCCCGGAAATCTGGTCGCTTAGAACTTCTCTGTGACATGTAGCGCGCCCGGTCTCGGCACGACAAGTAGCATACGGCAAACCTGAGCCGATAACGCAGCACCAGCCGTTGCGCTGGTTTGGGTCTCGCGCTCGCGCAGCGTCAGGGGCTAACTACACCCAGGCCCGCGAAGTAGTGGCGGTAGAAACCAGCGTCGGTGGTCAGCAACGCATCGGCCTGCCGGATGGCGTGGGCACCAATCAGAAAGTCGGGTGCCGTGCGCTCACGGGGGCCCTTGTTGCGCGCGTAGCCGCGCATGATGCGCGCGGCCTCCAGCGCAGTTTCCATCGACATCGGGTCGTGGTCGATCTGGCATGCAGCCAGAAAATCGCGCAAGTCCTGCTCGTTGGCGAAGTAACGCCCCAACTCGGCCACCACCACTGCGCATACGGTAAGGCTGCCAAGGCCGAGCGCCGCCTCCATGGCTAGTTGTGCGGCCTTGGCACCCGGCGCGCCTTTGACAATGTCAAACAACACGCTTGAATCAACCGCTGTTTTCATGGGCGCAGCGGCTTCTTGCCGGGGCCGCTGACCCTTGCCTTGCCTTCGGGCTTGACCTTGGCAGCTACAGCTTGCCATGGCACCGGGCGCCCGCGTAATTCTGCCAGTGCCTGGTTGGTGGACAAACCGTCGTCAACCGCTTGCCCGACCCATCGACTCAAATCGAGCTGCACCTTCTTTTCGACTATGAGCCGCCCACCTTCAACACGAAGCTGCAAGCGCGCGCCAGGCTTGAGACCCAGCGCGTCACGGGCTTCTTTTGGAATCACAATCTGGCCGCGCTCGGCCAGAGTCATCTCCATACTTTCCATAACACACCCTAAAAAGTTACCGTGTGAGTATGCAATTAATTATATGACGAGTCAAGTACGTACACATTCATACGGCTAAATTTATGCCGAATTCGATGTTCCGCTGTGAAGTGCTGACTGCACCTATTTCTCTTCCAACGCCTTCTGTATGTGCGCCAGCAGCGCCGGGTCGCCTGGTTCCACCGCCCCCGGAAAACTGGCGATCACCCTGCCTCCACGGTCAATCACGTACTTGTGGAAATTCCAGCTTGGCACCGTCCCGCTGGCCTTTGCCAACGCAACAAACAGCGGGTTCGCGTCCTTCCCCGACACGGACGTTTTGGCGAACATCGGGAACTTGACCGCGTAGGTGTTGAAGCAGAAGTCGGCAATCTGCTGGTTGCTGGCGGGCTCCTGCTGACCGAAGTCGTTGGAGGGGAAACCCAGTACCACCAGACCCTTTGGACCGAGACTCGTATAGTGGCTCTCCTGCCCCTCTTATTGCCCGGTGAAGCCGCAGTAGCTGGCGGTGTTGACGACCAGCACGACCTTGCCCGCATACTGGCACAGGTTCTGCGGCACCTCGTCCTGCAGGCGCTTGAATTGCTGCTTGAGGATTGGCGGACAGGTTATCGCGACCGATGAAGCAGGTGCCGGGCCGGACTGCGCGTATGCTGCTATTGGTATCTGCGAAGAAACAAACGCAACACAGCCCGTAAGCCCGAGCAGAGCGCCCCGCCAGCGCCTGGGCGCACGGCCTGCACCTGGCCGTGTGCTGCGTAAAGCCAAAATTCGAGACCACGTCATGGGTGGCAGTATCGCGGACTTCTTCCCACCGGTGGCGTAACTGCGCAACTCGGCCAGCTTTTGGCGTCACGGCTTATGCGGGCAAGGCATGGTCTGCAATTCCAAATCTTCAGACCTCAGCTCGGCAACCAACTGCAGTACGAGGCCGCTTACCCGCTACGCCTCGCCCTGCCCCTACCCCCGCACAAACGCCTCAAACTCGTCTATCGGCATCGGCCGACCAAACAGGTAGCCCTGGAAAGCACTGCAACCCAGACCCAGCAGGAACTTGTACTGGCCTTCGGTTTCAACACCTTCGGCGATCACGGCCAGGCCCAGACTGGCACCCAGGGCAACGATGGTGCGGGCTATGGCCGCATCGTTGAGGTCTAGCAGCACATCGCGCACAAACGACTGGTCAATCTTCAGTTGCGCCAGCGGCAGACGCTTGAGGTAACTGAGCGACGAGTAGCCGGTGCCGAAGTCGTCCAGCGAAATGTCAATGCCCCGGTCCTTGAGCAGACCCATCTTGCGGACCACAGCGTCCATGTTGTCGGCCAGCAGGCTCTCAGTGAGTTCCAGTTTGAGGCGGCGTGGATCGGCGCCCGCCAGGTCCACCGCCTCCAGCACACCCGGCACAAAATCAGGTTCGACAAACTGGTGCGCGCTGACGTTGACTGCCAGCGTCAGATGGGCGGTGTGCGGTTGTCGGCCCCAGGTTGCGAGCTGGGCGCAGGCGGTGGCCAGCACCCATTGGCCCAGCGGCAAAATCAACCCGGTGGTTTCTGCCAGCCCGATAAACTCGCCAGGTGCCACCCGACCCCGCACCGGGTGCTGCCAGCGCACCAGCGCCTCGGCGCCGGTGACCCGGCCGTCAGCCTGCACCACCGGCTGGTAGTACAACAGCATCTGCCCGCCAAGCAGCGCTGCACGCAGGTCGACCTCCAACGCGGCGCGCTGGTCTACCGCCGCCTGCATGCCTGCGTCAAACAGGCGCAGCGTGTTGCGTCCGGCCGCCTTGGCCTGGTACATCGCCAGATCGGCCTGCTTGAGCAGGTCCTCCACACTCTCGCCACCACCGCCGAACAAGGTAATGCCGATGCTCGGCGTGCTGCGGCATTCGCGCCCGGCCAACACGAAGGGTGCGCCGAAGGCGGCCAGTATCTTGTACCCGACGTGTTCAGCCTGCGTGACAGCCTCGAGCAAGTCCACACTCAAGTCTTCCAGCATCACCACGAACTCGTCGCCACCCAGGCGGGCCACCGAGTCGGCCTCCCGGACACAGGCGATCAGTCGCCGCGCTACCTGTTGCAAAAGTATGTCGCCGGTCTCATGCCCAAGGGTATCGTTCAGGGTTTTGAAATTGTCCAGGTCGATAAACAGCAACGCTGCCTGCCGGCGGCTGCGCATGTGGGTCACCAGGGCTTTCTTGAGTTGCTCGATCAGCAAGCGGCGGTTTGGCAATTCAGTCAACGCATCGTAAAACGCGAGCGCGTGGATCTGGTCAGCGGCCAGCTTCTGCGCGGTGACATCGCGTCCGACACCGCGGTAACCACAGAATACGCCTTTAGCATCAAAAATCGGGGTGCCGCTGACAGATACCCAGAGCTCCTTGCCCTTGTGGCTGGCGCGGCGCATCTGGAAGTCGCGGAACTCCTGGTGCGCTTGCAACAGGGCGCGGTGCCGTTCCCACTCTGCCTCCGACAGGCTGAGGTCGCCGAGTTCCCAGCGCGTCTTGCCGAGATGCTCCTCGGGTGCAAGGCCGGTCGTCTCGAGAAGGTCGCCATCTATGCGTACAAAACGGAACTGCGCATCCTGCTCCCAGTACCAGTCGGACGACAAGTGGGTCAAGGCCCGAAACCGCGCCTCGTTATCGCGCAAGGTGCGCTCGATGCGTTTTCGCGAAGTGATGTCCAGAAAGCTCACCTGGACCGCGTTTTGCCCTTTTAGCCGGACCAGGATGGCCTGCGACTGCACGTCGATGGCAGTGCCGTCCAGGCGGACATATCGCCACTCCATCATGGGCATCAGGGTCCCGTGGTTCGCCGTCTCTGCCTGTTGCGCCCGAACCGCCAGCAAGGGGTGGTCGTCGGGATGGATGAAATCCACCGGGTTGCGCCCGACCAGGTCGTCGGCGATGCGGGCGCCCATGATCGCCACTGCGGTCGGATTGACGTAGATCAGCTTGCCCTGGCGATGAACTGCCACCCCCACCGGAGACGACTCCACCAGTGCCCGATAGCGGCTTTCGCTTTCCTCCAGCACGCGCTGCAGCCGGTATGCCTCGGTAACATCAGAGAACACCAGCACCACACCCTGAATGGCACCCGTGGCATCACGGATGGGCGCTGCGCTGTCGGATATCTGGCGCTCGGTACCGTCGCGGGCCAGCAACGTGGTGTGGTTGGCCGAGCCCACCATGTGGCCAAGCTCCAGCACGCGCTGCACCGGGTTCTCCGATACCTCGCGGGTAACAGCGTTGACGATCCTGAACACGTCTGCCAGTGGCATGCCGAGTGCCAGCGCCAGTGGCCAGCCAGTCATCTGCTGCGCCACCGGGTTCATGCGGGTGACGCGGCCCTGCGCGTCGGTCGCAATCACCGCATCGCCAATCGACTGCAGCGTTATCGCCAGATTCTCCTCACTCTGGCGCAGCGCTTCTTCGGCTTGCTTGCGCGCGGTGATGTCCTGCACCACCGAAATCACGCCGGTCACTTTGCCCTGGGTGTCGCGCAGGGCATGGTGGCTGCCGGTTGTCCACTGCACGCCGTCGGCACGCTCCAGGGCAATGTCGGGCCGCACCACCCGCTCCCCGCGCATTGCCCGCTCCAGGGCATCCGATATGGCCGCACGTGCAATCGGCGACTGGTCCGGATAACCTTGCTCCGTGGTGTGGCCCAGCATTTGCTGGGCGGTCCTGCCCGCGATGGCCTCCATCGCCGGGTTCCATTCAAGAAAGCGGCCCTGCAGGTCGCGCACATTCACGCCAAACGGAAGGTTGTCGATGACCTGGCGCGAGAAGTTGTAGGCCTCGCGCAGCGCCTGTTGCACTGCGTACTGGGCTGTGACGTCGCTAAATACCAGCACCACCCCGGCGATGTTTCGGGAAGCATCCAGGATCGGCGCTGCACTGTCCGATATCTGGTACTGGGCACCGTCGCGCGCCAGCAGCGCCGTGTGGTTGCCCAATCCGACCACTTCGCCGGTCTCCAGCACCCGTTGCACCGGGTCCGGCACAACGGCTCGGGTTTCGGCATTGACGATACGAAACACTGTCGCCAGCGGAAGCCCGCGCGCCTGCGCCAGGGGCCAGCCGGTCAGGCGCTCCGCCACGGCATTCATCCGGGTGACCTGCCCCAGGGCATCGGTGGCAATAACCGCGTCACCAATCGATTGCAGCGTGATCGCGAGATTCTCCTCGCTCTGACGCAGCACGGCTACAGCGCTAGCCCAGGCATCGAGCATCTCGTTGAAACCGTCCGCGACCGACTCCAGTTCAGGCGGGCCTGCTTCTGCCGAGGTTCTGGCAAAGGTATCGCCTGCGGCCACACGCGCAGCCGTGGAAGCCAGTGCGTCCAGGGGTTGCACGATCCACGAGCCCAGCCGCCAGGCGAATACCAATGCCGCCAATAACAAGGCCAGCCATACCGCCAGGCCGTTGCGCAAGGCGGTGTCGGCTGGCGCAAATACATCTTTCTCGGGCACCCCCGCCGCAACCCGCCAGTTCCCCGACGGCAGATGCTTGAATGCAATCACCCGGCTTACGCCGTCGGCTCCGGCACGGTTCGCAAAGCCTTCAGCCAGCGGGTCGTCACGCACGCCGGGCGGTGCAGCCTTGCCGATCCACACGGTGGGGTCTTTGGACCGCGACAGGATGTTTCCCCTGCGGTCGGTGATCGCCACTACAACGTTCGCGGGAACACCGCCGAGCATCTCTCTGGTCAACTTGAGCAAATCCAGCGGTAACACCACGGCACCAAGCGGGCGTCCGCCAGCATCACGAACCGGCATGGACAACACCGTCACCCAACGTTTGGCCTGCGGCGCAAAAATAGCGTCGCCCGCATTAAATTTCAGTTCACTCTGGTATTGCGCAGGGGAAGCATATGACAACACGTCAGGATGGGAAATCCCGGGGCGAAACGCACACACGGCATTGCCCTGCAGGTCGCGTATACCGGTGGCCACATAGTCGGGAAGCAAGCGCACGGAATCTGCAATGGCACTGCCACAGCTTGACTTGTCCATCGCCTGCACCTCGGGCTGGGCGGCGATACGGGCCAGCAACGCCTCGTGCGCGGCCAGTTCGGCACCCAGGCGATCGACCGTGTTGTCAACCAGAATCTTGACCTTCTCGCGGGCGATCTGGCGGGCTTCCTCACGGGCATTGACAAGGTAGACCAGCGACACCAGAAAGGCCGGCAAAATGGTCACCAGCACCAGCAGCGTCAGTTGCACACGTATTGGTTTGCGCCTGAGGTCGAACAGGGCGGGGGGCGGGCGCGGTTGAGCCACCGCCATGCCGTCGATGGGGGTCACCAATCGACCGGCGCGGGAAGATACAACGAACTGCCCGCAATGACTTGTTTTGCTGATGGCATACCAACTCCCTGGTTCGCTGCGCAAATGGTAGCACCATGCCGACCAGCCGGTCCGCCAAGCCGCAGCTATCTGGGCTTAGCGCGCAAAAGTTGGGCTTAGAACCTATGATGCAAGGCGCAAGCCGCAGCCCAGGGTAGGCCCTGGGTAAGGTTTGCAACGCCGCAGACGCGCTTTATCAGCACAACCCTTCGGGCCGGGGTCCCAAGGGGCACAGGCGGGTGTCGCAAGCCGCTTGTGGTGCCGGGCACCACGGCGCGTCTCGCTCCTACGCCTGCACCCCCTGGGTCTCCGGCGCAGGGCCGCCTTATTCACGGATAGGTTCTTAGCCGGGAACCCAGAGCTTTGGCAAGTCGGGAAGTGTGCGAAAAATCCGCGACAAGGCGCCATTGCGCACCAGCGTGGTGGCGTGTTCGATGTCGGGAGCCAGAAAACGATCCTGCGCCATGGCTGGAACCTGCTGGCGCAACAAGGCATGCGCCTGCTCCAGCGCCGCAGAGCTTTTCAAGGGCCGCAGGAACTCGACTCCCTGCGCCGCAGCCAGCAGTTCTATGCCCAGAATATGCGCTGTGTTGCTGATCATGTCCTGCAGCCGACGCGCGGCAAAGGTGGCCATCGACACATGGTCTTCCTGATTGGCGCTGGTGGGCAGGCTGTCCACACTGGCGGGGTGCGCCAGCGACTTGTTTTCCGAAGCCAATGCCGCGGCAGTCACATGCGCAATCATGAAACCGCTGTTCAAACCGGCGTCGGCAGTCAAGAAGGCCGGCAGGCGCGACACACTGCTGTCGATAAGCATCGCGATGCGCCGCTCGGCGATGGCACCTACTTCGGCAATCGCCAGCGCCATGCCGTCGGCCGCCAGCGCTACCGGTTCGGCGTGGAAGTTCCCCCCTGAAATCATCAGGCCGTGGTCCACCAGGCCCGCGTCGCCTTCGCCGGGTGGGAAAACCAGCGGGTTGTCGGTGACCGCGTTCGCTTCGCGCCAAAGCACCAGCGCTGCATGGCGCAGTTGGTCCAGACAGGCACCGACCACCTGGGGCTGGCAGCGCAGGCTGTACGGGTCTTGCACACGGTCATCGCCATCCAGATGGGACAGCCGGATCTCGCTGCCACGCAGCAAGGCCCGGTAATACTGCGCTACGTCGATCTGGCCGGGCTGGCCACGCAAGGCATGGATGCGCGGGTCAAACGGGCCGTCGCTGCCACGTGCCGCGTCTACGGTCAACGCGCCGATTACCAGCGCTGCTTCCAACACCGGCTCGAACGCCAGCAAGGCATGCAAGGCCAGCGCGGTAGATGTCTGGGTGCCGTTGATCAACGCCAACCCCTCCTTGGCACCGAGTTTGAGCGGCGTAATACCGGCTTGGTGAAGCGCCTGCAGCGCAGGCACCGCCGTGCCATGCTGCAACATGCTGCCTTCGCCGAGCAGCGCCAGTGTCATGTGCGCCAGTGGTGCCAGATCGCCCGATGCGCCGACCGACCCGCGTGCGGGCACGTACGGCACCAGACCGGCGTTATGCACTGCCAGCAGCGTATCGATGACCACCTCACGCACGCCCGAATGGCCACGCGCCAGGCTGGCCGCCTTGAGCGCCAGCATCAGCCGAACCACCGGTGCGCTGAGCGGCTCGCCCACCCCCACGCTGTGCGAGCGGATCAGGTTGAGTTGCAAGGTGTCAAGTTGCACCTTGCCGATACGCTGGTTGGCAAGTTTGCCAAAACCGGTATTGACGCCGTAGACTGGCGCGTCGCCGTCGGCCGCTGCCTGCACCACCTTCGCACTGGCGCGGATAAACCCGCGCGCAGCATCCGGTAGCGTCAGTTGCTCTACCCCTGCATGGATAAGCTGCAGTTGCTCCAGTGTGAGTTTTCCGGGTTCTATCAGCATGTTGGCTACACCATCTCATCCACGCAGCATCGGCAGCTTCAGCCCATGCTCGCGTGCTGCCGCAACTGCAATGTCGTAGCCCGCATCGGCATGGCGCATGACACCGGTGGCCGGGTCGTTCCACAACACGCGCTCAATCCGTTTGGCGGCGGCATCGGTGCCGTCGCACACGATCACTACGCCGGAGTGCTGCGAGTACCCCATACCGACTCCGCCACCATGGTGTAGCGAAACCCAGGTGGCGCCACCAGCAGTGTTGAGCAATGCGTTGAGCATCGGCCAGTCGGACACTGCGTCAGACCCGTCACGCATGGCCTCGGTCTCGCGGTTGGGCGACGCCACCGAACCGCTGTCCAGGTGGTCGCGCCCTATCACGATCGGAGCCTTGAGTT
>JANOCN010000835.1:0-4548 GCA_031412185.1 Betaproteobacteria bacterium
GTAGGAATTGATGCGTTCACTGCCGGCCCAGGCGTTGAAATACACGGTCTGGCCTCGCGCCCGTGCTTCTATGCCGCTCCATGCGGTGGCAGTCTGTGCCCAGGCCGGGACCGCGAGCGAAGCCGCCAGGCCAGCCAGAGCCTGACGACGGGAGAAGTGGTGGCTTGAATGGGATGTCATGTGTGTGTGTCGGTGCGGGACCGTCATGCCTTACGCTTACGCCAACAGCGCTTGTGCGAATTCGCGGGCGTTGAAGGTTTCCAGCTCCTCCAGTTTTTCGCCGACACCGATGAAATACACCGGCACCGGCCGTTCCCGCGCTATCGCCGACAAGATGCCGCCTTTGGCGGTGCCGTCCAGTTTGGTGATGATCAACCCGGTGAGTTGTAGCGCGTCGTCAAAGGCCTTCACCTGTGCAAGGGCGTTTTGGCCGGTATTGCCATCGATCACCAGCAGAACTTCATGCGGTGCGCTGGCGTCAGCCTTGCCGATCACGCGTTTTATCTTGCGCAGCTCTTCCATTAGATGCAGTTGCGTGGGCAGGCGCCCGGCGGTATCCACCAGTACCACGTCCTTGCCGCGCGAGCGCCCGGCCACAACTGCGTCATAACTGACCGCAGCCGGGTCGCCGCCTTGCTGGCTGATGATCTCTACCGTATTGCGGTCAGCCCAGACACCGAGTTGCTCCTTGGCCGCTGCACGGAACGTGTCTGCTGCTGCCAGCAGTACCGAAGCGCCGCGGTAACTCAGATGGCGCGTGAGTTTGCCGATCGACGTGGTCTTGCCCGCACCGTTGACGCCCACCACCATCACTACCGTGGGTCGATGCTCGCCCACCACAAGCGTCTTCTCCAGAGGTGCCAGCAGGTCGGTCAGCGCATCGGCCAACATGGCCTTTACTTTCGCGGGGTCGGTGGTCTTGCTGTCTTTTACGCGGCGTTTCAGGTCATCCAGCAGATACTGTGTCGCTTTGATGCCAGAATCTGCCAGTACCAGTGCCGACTCCAGCTCCTCATACAGCGCCTCGTCGATTTTGGTGCCGGTAAACACGGCGGCAATGTTGGAGCTGGTCTTGCGCAACCCGGCGCGCAGCCGCGTAGTCCAGGAGGCACGGGCTGACACCGCAAGCGGCAAACTTTGCGTAGGAGGCCCGGGGCGCGAGAAGCGCACCGCGCCAGCGCGCACGGCTTCGGGTGCCAGCGTGTCGGGGGCTACCGTGGTGGCGTTAGGCACTACGGTCTGGTCGGGGTCTGGCGCTACCGCGGGGGACTTCTTTTTGAAAAAACTGAACATTTGCGGCGATCGTGGGATCAGACCATTTTATGAAACGTTTGTTGACCTGTTTTTGCCTGCTTGCCTGCAGCCTTACCCATGCCCAGCTGGCCACACCTGCCGCTGCTGGCGCAGGCGTCACACAATTCACACTCGCCAATGGGCTTACGCTGATTGTCAAGCCAGATCGGCGGGCACCGACTGCGGTGCATATGTTGTGGGTGCGTACCGGCGCCATGGACGAAGTCGACGGTACATCCGGGGTTGCGCATGTGTTGGAGCACATGATGTTCAAGGGTACGGCTGACCTGGCACCCGGCGAATTCTCGCGCAAGGTGGCGGCTCTCGGCGGGCGCGAGAACGCGTTTACTGCGCGCGACTACACCGGTTACTACCAGCAGATACCGGCCGGTCGGCTGGAAGACGTCATGAAGCTGGAGGCTGGGCGGTTTGGTGCCAACCAGTGGCCCGATGCAGAGTTTTCTAAAGAGATCGAAGTGGTCAAAGAGGAGCGTCGGCTGCGCACCGAAGACAGCCCGCGCGCTTTGATGCATGAGGCCATGTCGGCCACTGTGTTCGTGGCGTCACCCTACCGGCGTCCGATTGTGGGCTGGATGAACGACCTGGACGCCATGACCGCCGCCGACGTGCGCGAGTTTTACCGGCGCTGGTACGTGCCTGCCAATGCCGCGGTGGTGGTGGCGGGTGATGTAGACGTGGAACAGGTGCGCCAGTGGGCCGAAAAGTACTATGGCCCGATCGCGCCGCGCGCGGTGCCCGTTCGCAAGCCACGGCTGGAGCCAGCCCAGGTGGGCATGCGGCGCATCGATGTCAAGGCACCGGCAGACCAGGCCTATGTCGCGCTGGCCTTCAAGGTACCTGGGCTCGCACCAGCTGGTTTGACCGCTGGAACACCTGGCGACGACGACGAAGACGCTATGGCCTTGACGGTGCTGGCTGCGGTGCTGGATGGCTACAGCGGTGCCCGGCTCGACCGGGCGCTGACCCAGGGCGATGCGCGGGTTGCCAACAGTGCAGGTGCCTACAACGGGCTTTGGGGCCGTGGGCCGCAACTGTTCATGCTCGACGGTGTGCCGGTGGATGGCAAGACGGCGGAGCAGGTGGAGGCTGCCCTGCGTGCACAGATAACGCGGGTGGCCCAGGAGGGTGTGTCGGACGCCGAGCTGAACCGGGTCAAGACCCAGTGGGTGGCGAGCGAAGTCTACAAGCTCGACTCGGTGTTCAACCAGGCCCGGGCGCTTGGTGCCAACTGGGCACTGGGTCTGCCGCTTGATGCCGGTGAGCGCCTGGTGGAGCGCTTGCGCCGTGTCAGCGCGGGGCGAGTAAAGGAAGTAGCCGCAAAGTATTTTGGCGACGACCAGCTCACGGTGGCCATTTTGCGTCCCCAGGCGCTGGACCCCACCCGCAAGGCGCGGATACCGTCTGCCGGTTCGCGGCATTGAGAAACAAAAGTTGAGCGAACCATGATCAAGAAAAATGCCGCATTTGCCAGCAGCCTTGGCGTGAAGATCACGGCCCTGTTGTTATTGCTGCTGTCTCCGGTGGTTTGGGCTGCTTTGCCGGTGCAGCATTGGACGCAGCCGTCAGGCGTGAGTGTCTACCTGGTCGAGAGCCATGCGATTGCGATGGTGGACCTGCAGCTGGATTTTGACGCAGGCAGCCGCCGTGACCCACCGGGAAAAGCCGGTCTGGCCAGCGTGACGGCGGGCTTGGCGTCCAAAGGGGTACTGGCTGTCGCGGCGTCGGGTGGCTCGCAACCAGCGTTGGACGAAAACAGCCTCAGCGAAGCCTGGGCCGATCTGGGTGCGTCGTTTGGTGCCAGCGCCACATCCGACCGCATGAGTTTTTACCTGCGCTCGCTCACCTACCCGGACCTGTTGGCCAAAGCGGTGCAGTTGGCCGCGCGCCAGTTGGGTGCACCGGCTTTTCCCGAAGCTGTCTGGCTGCGCGAGCGCGGGCGCCTGGTCGCCGCCATCAAGGAGTCCAATACGCGCGCCGCCACGGTAGCGGGGCGGGCGTTTGCGGCGGCGGTGTATGGCCCGCATCCCTATGGGTTTGAAATGACCGAGGACACGCTGGCGCAGATCGGTGTGGCCGATATGCAGCGCTTGTATGCCAGCTTGATCACACCGTGCCGCGCCTCGGTGTCGATCGTTGGGGCGGTGACGCGCGCCCAGGCCGACCAGATGGTGCGCGAGTTGTTCTCGCGCCTTTCGCCGGGCGGCGCTGGTTGCCCGGCACTAGCCAGCGTGGCTGAAATCGCGCCGCTGGCCCAGGCCGTGGAGCGACGTATCAGCTTCGACTCGGCGCAGGCGCAGGTGCTGATCGGGCAACCTGGTTTCAAACGTGACGACCCGGATTTCTTCGCATTGACGGTAGGCAATTACATCCTGGGAGGCGGGGGGTTTGTGTCCAGGCTGACTGCCGAAGTGCGCGAGAAGCGCGGCCTGACCTACAGCGTGTACAGCTACTTCGCGCCAGGCCTGCACGCCGGGGCCTTTACGGTTGGGTTGCAGACCCGACCCGACCAGGCCGACCAGGCGCTGGCGGTGGCGCGTGATGTGCTGGACCGGTTCGTACGCGACGGGCCGACCCAGGCCGAGCTGGATGCGGCGAAGTCAAATCTGATCGGCGGGTTTGCGCTGCGTATTGACAGCAACCGCAAGCTGCTGGACAACCTGTCCAACATTGCGTGGAACAAGCTCCCGCTGAACTACCTCGACACCTGGACCCAGCAGATTGAGAAGATTACGCTGGCAGATGTGCGTGCGGCATTTGCGCGCAAATTACAACCCGATCGGATGGTGGCGGTGGTGCTGGGAGCGGCAGCAGCTCGCTGAGCCGGTGTCTACTTGTCCTTTGATAATCGATGACAAACAGAATCTCGCGTGCACTGTTGCTGTCGAAGGGCTTGGATGTTGTGCCCTTTCCTCGTTGGATCGGGCTGAGGTGGCACAGGGCTCATTCCCCACGCCAGCGTATGCACGGGATCCGGCGGCCGACGTGGCCCAGGGCTTCTTCCCCACGCCAGCTTTTGTGCGGGATCAGGCCGACGTGGCACTCAGCTCCGTTCGTGTCACCCGCCCTTCGGGCTCCTTCTTTACCTCACTGCGCCGAGCGCCACATCGACCTGATCTGCGAGCTCGTGAGCGCTCGGGGCGGGAGAACCAACCACGCCCGCTGCCGAGGACGTTGGGGCGGGTGGCGGAGCGAAGTAGAGAAGGAGTTGCTGGCCATAAGCCAGCACGGGTGACA
>JANOCN010000836.1:0-12112 GCA_031412185.1 Betaproteobacteria bacterium
GCAGAACGCGGGCCGCAACAACCGCGGCGTCATCACGATCCGCCACAAGGGCGGTGGTCACAAGCACCACTACCGCGTGGTCGACTTCAAGCGCAACAAGGACGCCATCCCGGCGAAGGTCGAGCGCATCGAGTACGACCCGAACCGCACTGCGCACATCGCACTGCTGTGCTACGCCGACGGTGAGCGCCGCTACATCATCGCGCCGCGCAGCCTCGAAGTCGGGGGGACGGTGGTCAGCGGCGCCGAAGCGCCGATCAAGGCCGGCAACACGCTGCCGATCCGCAACATCCCCGTCGGCTCGATCATCCATTGCATCGAGATGCTGCCCGGCAAGGGCGCGCAGATGGCGCGTTCGGCCGGCACCTCGGTGACGCTGATGGCGCGCGAAGGCATCTACGCGCAGGTCCGCCTGCGTTCGGGTGAAGTGCGCAAGATCCACATTGACTGCCGCGCGACCATCGGCGAAGTCAGCAACGAAGAGCACAGCCTGCGCCAATACGGCAAGGCCGGCGCGATCCGCTGGAAGGGTATCCGCCCGACCGTTCGCGGCGTGGCGATGAACCCGGTGGACCACCCGCACGGCGGTGGCGAAGGCCGCACTGGCGAGGGCCAGGAGCCGGTGTCGCCGTGGAATACCTTGACCAAGGGCTATCGCACCCGCAGCAACAAGCGCACGCAGACGATGATCGTCTCGCGTCGCAAAAAATAAGGGGCCAAGCACATGGCACGTTCACTGAAGAAGGGCCCCTTCGTCGACCATCACCTGATGGCCAAGGTCGACAAGGCCGCCGCCACCAAGGACAAGCGACCGGTGAAGACCTGGTCGCGCCGCTCGACGATCCTGCCCGAGTTCATCGGCTTGACGATCGCGGTGCACAACGGCAAGCAACATGTGCCGCTGTACGTGACCGACCAGATGGTCGGCCACAAGCTCGGCGAATTTGCGCAGACGCGCACGTTCAAGGGCCACCCTGCCGACAAGAAGGCGAAGAAGTAAGGACCACACGATGGAAACCAAAGCAAGCGTTCGCGGTGTGCGCCTGTCGTGCGACAAGGGCCGACTGGTGGCGGACATGATTCGCGGCAAGAAGGTCGACAAGGCGCTCGATATCCTGACCTTCACCCAGAAGAAGGCCGCCGTCATCATCAAGAAGGTGCTGGAGTCGGCAATCGCCAACGCAGAGCACAACGACGGTGCAGACATTGACGAATTGAAGGTGAAAACCATCTACGTCGAACAGGGCACCTCTCTCAAGCGTTTTACCGCCCGTGCCAAGGGCCGCGGAAACCAAATCAGAAAACCCACGTGCCATGTGTACGTGACGGTTGGTAACTGAAAGAGGCCTGGAAATATGGGACAAAAAATCAACCCGACCGGGTTTCGACTCGCTGTCAGCCGCAACTGGTCTTCGCGCTGGTACGCCAACGACCGCGATTTCGCAGGCATGCTGGCTGAAGACATCAAGGTACGCGAATACCTCAAGAAAAAGCTCAAGAATGCCTCCGTATCGCGCGTGCTGATTGAACGCCCGGCCAAAAATGCGCGTATCACCATCTTCTCGGCGCGTCCGGGTGTGGTGATCGGCAAAAAGGGCGAAGATATCGAAAACCTCAAACGCGAACTCGGCCGCCAGCTCGGTGTACCGGTTGCGGTCAACATCGAAGAAGTGCGCAAGCCGGAGATCGACGCGAAGCTTATCGCTGACAGCATTACGCAGCAGCTGGAAAAACGCATCATGTTCCGCCGCGCCATGAAGCGCGCCATGCAAAACGCGATGCGTCTGGGTGCCCTTGGTATCAAGATCATGTCTTCAGGCCGCCTGAATGGCATTGAGATTGCACGTTGCGAGTGGTACCGTGAAGGCCGCGTGCCATTGCACACGCTGCGCGCCGACATCGATTACGGAACGTCCGAGGCGAAAACTACGTACGGCGTGATTGGGGTCAAAGTGTGGGTCTACAAAGGCGACACCCTTGGCCGCAACGACCTGCCTGCTGCCACCGAGCCGCGCAATGACGATGAGCGCCGTCCGCGCGGACCGCGTCGCGATGCCCGTCCCGGCGCAGACCGTCCCCCGGCTCGTCCTGCCCGCAGGGCAGTGGGTGCCAATGCCGCGCCTGCGGATGGCAGCGATAAACCCGCAGAGGCGACCCCAGGTCTGGTCTCTGCCGATGGACCCAAAACCGCCGTTAAGCGGGTCCGCAAGGTGAGCGCGCCAGCTGCAGCAGCTGACGGAACCAAGGCCTCGTAAGGGGCCGAGCAAAACGGAGAACTAACATGCTGCAACCAGCCCGTAGAAAGTACCGCAAGGAGCAAAAAGGCCGCAATACCGGCATTGCTACCCGTGGCAGTACGGTCGCCTTTGGTGATTTTGGCCTCAAATCCACGGAACGCGGCCGCCTTACCGCGCGTCAGATAGAGTCCGCACGACGCGCATTTTCGCGCCACGTCAAACGTGGCGGCCGTATCTGGATTCGCAATTTCCCGGACAAGCCGATCTCCCAGAATCCTGCTGAGGTTCGCATGGGAAACGGCAAGGGAAATCCGGAGTACTACGTTGCGGAAATCCAGCCCGGCAAGGTGCTGTACGAAATTGTCGGGGTTCCCGAAGAGCTGGCGCGTGAAGCGTTTCGCCTGGCAGCTGCCAAGTTGCCACTGCGCACCACATTTGTGGCACGCATGATTGGCCAATAAGCGCCGCAGTCTATTGGAGAATACCCCTTGAATACTACTGAACTACGCCAGAAAGACGTGGCTGGCCTCGAGGCCGAAGTCAAGTCGCTGCAAAAAGCACATTTCGGCCTGCGTATGCAAAAAGCGACGCAGCAACTCAACAACACCGCGACATTGCGTTCTACACGGCGCGACATCGCGCGTGCAAAGACGATTCTTGTCGAAAAGAAAAGCGCGGCCGCACCGGCACCCCAGGGAGCGAAAAAATGACCGAAGCCAAGGGTTCCCTCAAACGCACCTTGATTGGCAAGGTGGTAAGCGACAAACGGTCAAAAACCGTGACCGTGTTGATTGAGCGCCGTGTCAAACATGAGCTCTACGGAAAAATTGTCGGCAAGTCCAGCAAGTACCACGCCCACGATGAAAAGGGTGAGTACAAAATGGGCGACATGATCGAAATCACCGAGAGTCGACCGATCTCGAAAACCAAAAACTGGGTCGCGACCCGGTTGGTCGAGAAGGCCCTGGCGGTTTAGGTCTTGGTAGCCTGCGAACAGCAACGCATCGAAAAACGGCTCACAATGTGGGCCGTTTTGCTGCCGGGCTGGCTCTGCAGATTTTCACCTGGCACTCTCGGCAACAACATCGTTAACCAACCCCATTTTTCAGGAGCAAGCCATGATCAAAGTAGGTGATTCCCTTCCCGAAGCAACACTGATGGAGTATTCCGAGGTGGAGGGTGAGGGTTGCAGCATCGGGCCCAACGCGGTCCCGGTTTCGAAGGCCACCGCTGGCAAGACCGTCGCGCTATTTGCCCTGCCTGGTGCCTTCACGCCGACTTGTTCGGCAAAACATGTACCAGGGTATCTGGAGAAGTTTGCTGAACTAAAAGCAGCCGGAGTCGATGAAATCTGGTGTGTGAGTGTCAATGACGCGTTTGTAATGGGTGCCTGGGCCCGCGACCTGAAGGTGGCTGGCAAAGTTCGTATGCTGGGCGATGGCGACGCGGCGTTTACCAAGGCTGCGGGCCTGACACTGGACCTCACGGGCCGCGGCATGGGTTTGCGCAGCTGCCGTTATTCGATGCTGGTCAAGGACGGCAAAGTGGCCTCACTCAATATTGAAGCACCAGGCAAATTCGAGGTCAGTGACGCGGCTACCCTGCTGGCGCAAGCCAAAGCCTGATCCAGCGGCGGTCACAGTTTTGCTTTGAGGTAGTGCGACCCGGAAATCGGGTTGTGGTAATACGGCGGGATCTCTTCGAATCCCAGGTCCTGGTACAACGCGCGGGCGGTTTCCATGTCGCTGAGGGTGTCTAGCAGAACGCAGCTGTAACCGGCCCGCCGTGCGCAATCCATGATTGCGTCGGCCAGCAGCCGGCCGATGCCCAAACCACGAAACTGTGGCCGCACGTACAGGCGCTTCATCTCGCAGGCATTCGGGTAGTCGACGCTGTCGAGCGGGCGCAGCGCACAGCAGCCCGCCAGCGCTCCGTCGGAGCGTGCGGTCAACAATGCGCCTCGGGGTTCGACATACCCTCCTGGAAGGGCAGCAAGCTCCGAATCGAAGCCCTGAAAACACAGGTCCACGCCCAGGGCGGCGGCATATTCGCGCAGAATGTCGCGCGTGGCGTCCATCTCGGTAGAGGCTCGGGGAGTGACGATTTCTATCATGCGGGATAACGGCCGGGTTTTGCCGATAGCAGTTTTCGATTGTGCCTGCATAGCTGGCCGCGAGTTTGCCACCATTGCTTGTGCCATGATTCGCGGCAGGCTGGAGTGGCTTGCGTCGATTTTCAAACTTTCGTCAAGGAGTGCTGGATGAGGCGGCTTCGATGGATCTATCGGATGATGGCGGTTGCACTGGCAGGCACCCTCGCTACCGGCCTGGCACCGGTATTTGCGCAAGCGAATGTGCAAAACGGCCAGTATGTAGCGAAAGCGGCAGGGTGTGCGGGTTGCCATACCGACACCAAGGCCGGCGCGGTGCCGTTTTCGGGCGGAAGGGCGCTGGCAACGCCATTCGGCACCTTTTACGGACCAAATCTCACCCCTGACAAAACCACCGGGCTGGGTGCCTGGTCCGAGGCAGACTTTCAGCGCGCAGTGCGCCTGGGGGAGCGCCCGGACGGCGCGCATTACTTCCCGGCATTTCCGTACCCCTCGTTTGCAGGCATGTCGGACACCGACGTGCGCGATTTGTGGGCTTACCTGCGAAGCCTTGCGCCGGCAAACAACCCCAACCGCGCGCACGAGCTGCGGTTTCCCTTTGGTTGGCGATTTCTGGTGACGTTTTGGAAGTGGATGTATTTCACGCCTGGCCCGTTCGTACCGGCGCCCCAAGTGTCCGCAGTGGTGAATCGTGGCGCTTATCTGGTCGGGGTACTCGGGCACTGCGGCGAGTGCCACACGCCACGCAACATGCTTGGGGGACTGAAATCGGACAGCCTGTTCGCCGGTGCCAAGATCGCTGAGGGTCGCGTGCCGAACCTTACGCCGACCCGCCTCAAGAAATGGAGCGATGCCGGTTTGAAGGAGTATCTGCTGACCGGCCAGACGCCCGGCGGCGACATCGCGGCAGAACCCATGAGCGAGGTCATCAACAACACCACCAGCCAGCTCAATGCGGACGATCTGACGGCAATGATTGCTTATCTCCGTTCGGTGCGCGCGCTCCCCGAAGAAAAGTAGACGGGTAGGGCAAATCCGGACGTGGCAGGCAAGCGAATGCCTATGTCGGGGTGGCCATGGGCCGGGGGGCGGGCTTTACCCATTGCCAAGACTGCGGTGGCTGCAGCAAGATAGCGGTGTCTATATTTATTAGGAGTGTTGCCATGGATCGGCGCCAGTTTGGTTCGGTAGCAGGCGCAAGCTTCACTACCTTGTTGATGTTTGCACATGCGCAGGCACGCGCCTTGTCGTTGGGCGATTTCACCAACGCAGAGGCATCGCAGGGCCTGAAAACTGCGCTGGAAAAAGGTGCACTTGCGGCGGTCAATCTGCTCGGCAGGACGGATGGGTTCCTTGGCAACGACAAGGTTCGGATTCCGTTGCCGGGATTTCTGGAGGACGCCTCCAAACTGCTCAAGACCCTGGGACAGGGCAAGCGTGTCGAAGAGCTGCTGGTCTCGATGAACCGGGCCGCCGAGGCTGCCGTTCCCATGGCAAAAGACTTGCTGGTGGATGCCGTCAAAGCCATGACGGTGACGGACGCCAAGAAAATTCTCTCGGGCGGGGATACCTCGGTAACCGGCTTCTTCGCTGACAAGACGCGCGAACCGCTGGGCATCAAATTTCTGCCGGTGGTGACCAAGGCCACCGAAAAGGTCGGGCTGGCGGCCAAATACAACCGGGTTGCTGCAAAGGCGGCCGGCATGGGCCTGGTCAAGAAGGAAGACGCGAATATCCAGCAGTACGTTACCGGAAAATCACTCGATGGTCTGTACTTCATGATTGGCGAAGAGGAAAAGAAGATTCGCCAGGACCCGATCGGCACCGGAAGCGCTGTTCTCAAAAAGGTCTTCGGGGCATTGAAGTAGTGCTGCATTTGCCGGGTGGGCTGCCACAGCAGGCCTTTTCTTTCTTGCCAGCCAACCCATGATCCAGCGGACCAGTGCGCAGTTTGCCTTCGGGTGGATAGTCTTGGCACTGCTAGCCGCCTGCGGACCGGTCTTCAACTGGCGCGAAGCGCCGATTGTTGGCACCTCGCTGGTGGCACTTTTCCCGTGCAAACCCCAAAGCGCCTCGCGGATTGCTGCGCTGGGGGGCAAAGACGTGGAGCTGACCATGACCGGCTGCGATACCGCCGGGGTTACGCTCGCAGTCGGACACGCAACAATCGCGGACCCCGCCCTGCGCGACCCGGTGCTGGCACAGTGGCGCGCCGCCACCCTGGCCAGCATGCGAGCAAAAACAACGACCCTCTCCGCGTTTCGCATGGAACCGGCAACCCCGTCGGCTCAATCGGTGCGGGTCCATGCCGTGGGTACCCAGCCGGACGGGCGCCCGGTGGTGCTGCAGGCGGCCTGGTTCACCCGTGGCAACGAGGTTTTTGTGGCGCTTTTGTACAGCGTCGTGCCAAACGAGGCACAAAACGGCGCACCAAAGGATGTATTGAGCGACGAGGTACGGGAAACTTTCTTCTCCGGGCTCAAATTCCGATGAGCACACTTCCCAGGCGTACGGCGCTACTCGTATTTCTTGCTTTTGCTTTTGCCTATTTCCTGTCGGCCCTGATCCGCGCCATCACGGCCACGTTATCTCCGGTGCTGACGCAGGATTTTGCGCTTCAGGCGCGCGATTTAGGTTTGCTCGCCGGTGGATATTTCCTGGGTTTCGCAGCGACCCAACTGCCGCTGGGTTCCTGGCTCGATCGCTACGGCCCAAAACGGGTCGTTGTTTGTTTCCTCTGCGTAGCCGTACTGGGCTGCCTGGCTTTTTCTGTCGCCAGCAGCTTTACCGGCTTGCTGGTGGCACGGGTACTGTGTGGGGTTGGCCTAAGTGCCTGCCTGATGGCCCCGCTCACCGGTTACCGGCGCTGGTTCTCCCCGATCGCCCAGATGCGCTCCAACTCCTGGATGCTGATGACTGGCTCGCTTGGCATGGTGGCTTCCACCTTGCCAGTGCAATGGCTGACGCCGCTGCTTGGATGGCGCGTACTATTTCTACTGCTGGCGGTCCTGTTGCTGCTGGCCATCGCGATGCTTGCGTGGAGCGTGCCCAACTGGCCCGGGCCACGCGCCGAGGCCACCGGTGCCGTGGTAGCTGCCGGATACTCGGCGGTCTGGCAGCACCCCTACTTCCGATCCATGGTGCCGGTTGGATTTTTCTGCTACGGTGGCCTGCTGGCGGTGCAGACCTTGTGGGCTGCACCCTGGATGGTGACGGTGGCCGGTTATTCGGCCCTGCAGGCGGCGACTGGCCTGTTCTGGATCAATGTCGCCATGTTGTGTACTTTCTGGTCCTGGGGACTGGTGAGCCCGTGGCTGGCCAAGCGGGGTATCCGCACCACCCGGCTCATGCTCTGGGGTCTTCCGGTCAGTTATGTGTTGCTGGCACTTACCATCGCCACCTCCGGCAGCTTCCCCGCTTGGACCGGCGTTCTGTTGGCGCTGTACTGCATGGCGTGCACATTCATCACACCGTCCCAGCCTGCGATAGGCATGGCTTTCGCCCCCGAGCTCGCGGGGCGTGCGCTGTCGGCCTACAACCTGGTTATATTTGTCGGGGTGTTCGTGATCCAGTGGGGCATTGGTTTGATGATCGACGGATTGATTTCGCTTGGGGCGACCAGGATGCAGGCGTTCCAGCTCGCCTTCACGGCCTTTTTGCTCTGCTGCGTGGCGTCTTATGTGCATTTCCTGCGCGCAGCAAGCCATAATCGCGGGCCGTAACGTCATGACTGCAGGCATATTGATCATCGCCCACAAGCCGCTGGCAAGTGCCCTGCGGCAATGTGTTGTGCATGTGTTCTCCGACAGCGCGCCAGCCGTGGCGGCGTTTGATGTGCAGAGCGATCTGCCGCTGGAACAAAACGTCGCCGGAGCGCTGGCAGCGATGGCCCAGCTGGGCGAATCCCACACGCTGGTGCTGACCGACCTATTTGCGTCGACGCCATGCAACGTGGCGCGCGAGATAGTGGATGGCGTGAAGTCGCGTCTGGTCGCCGGCGTCAATCTACCGATGCTGCTGCGCGCGGTAACTTACCGCCATGAACCGATGGACAGCCTGGTGCAACTGACGATGTCCGGGGGTACGCAAGGCGTCATGCAGGTCGCCAAAGCGGCGCCGCAAAATCAGGCCCGAAAGAAAAATGATCAAGACGACAGCGACCATCAGCAATAGGCTCGGGCTGCATGCCCGCGCCTCGGCAAAACTGACCAAACTGGCCGGCAGTTTTCCCTGTGAGGTGTGGATGTCGCGCGGCGACCGTCGCGTCAACGCCAAGAGCATCATGGGTGTGATGATGCTGGCGGCGGGCATGGGTACAGCGGTGGGGATTGAGACCAGCGGCGACCGCGAGCAGGAAGCGTGTGACGCGCTGCTGGCACTGATCGCTGACAAGTTTGGGGAAGGCGAGTGACCTTTGCGATCCACGGCTTGCCGGTTGCACGGGGTATCGCCATTGGGCGGGCGGTGCTGGTTGCGTCGAGTCGGGTCGACGTGGCGCACTACTTCATCACTGCGGGTCAGGTAGACACCGAAATTGACCGGGTACGGGTTGGACGCAATGCGGTGGTCGACGAGATACACCGCTTGCAGCGCACCATTGCCCACATGGGACCCAAGGAGGCACCGCACGAGCTGACCGCTCTGCTCGACGTTCACCTGATGCTGCTGCAGGACGACGAGCTGATCATGGGCGTCAAACACTGGATCGCGGACCGCCTGTACAACGCTGAATGGGCCTTGACGACGCAGCTCGAAGTGATCGCGCGCCAGTTTGACGAAATGGAGGACGAGTACCTGCGCGAGCGAAAGGCCGATCTGGAGCAGATCACCGAAAAAGTGCTGTCGGCCATGAAAGGCGTGGCCTCGCCGGTGGTACCCAAAACGCTGCGCACACCGCGCACACCGGCGCAGCAGGATCTGCTACTGGACGATACGGTGGATGTGCCGCTGATTCTGGTGGCACACGACCTGTCGCCATCGGACATGTTGCAGTTCAAGCAAAGTGTTTTTGCCGGCTTCGTAACCGACGTGGGAGGCAAGACATCGCATACGGCCATCGTGGCGCGCAGCATGGATATTCCGGCCGTGGTGGGCGCCCGCCTGTCGAGCCAACTGGTGCGGCAAGACGACTGGGTGGTGATTGACGGCGACGCGGGGGTGGTCATTGTTGACCCGTCGGCCATTATCCTGGCCGAATACGGTTTCCGGCAACGCCAGGGCGAGATAGAACGCGGACGCCTGGCGCGCCTGCTGCACACCCCTGCCGTAACGCTCGATGGGCAGAAAGTGGAGTTGCTGGCCAACATTGAAATGCCCGAGGACGCCCCTGGTGCAGTCAAAGCCGGGGCAGTGGGTGTGGGCCTGTTCCGCAGCGAGTTCCTGTTTATGGGCCGCCAGGGGAAACTGCCCAACGAAGAAGAGCAGTACCAGGCCTACTGCCGGGCTATCGAAGGCATGCAGGGTTTGCCGGTGACTATTCGGACGGTGGACATCGGTGCCGACAAGCCGCTGGACAAGTCGGCGCGGGACGATGCGCACCTCAACCCGGCGCTGGGTCTGCGGGCGATCCGCTGGAGTCTGGCCGACCCCGACATGTTTCTGACCCAGTTGCGCGCCATCCTGCGCGCGGCAGCCGTCGGACGCGTCAATTTGCTGATTCCGATGCTTGCGCACGGCAGCGAAATCCGACAGACGCTGTCACTGATAGACCATGCGCGGGCGCAGCTGGACAACCGCGGCGTACCGTATGGGCCGGTTCAACTGGGGGCGATGATCGAAATCCCCGCCGCCGCGCTGACCCTGCGGTTGTTCCTGAAATACTTTGACTTTCTGTCGATCGGTACCAACGACCTGATCCAGTACACCCTGGCGATCGACCGCGCTGACGAATCGGTGGCCCACCTCTACGACCCGTTGCACCCGGCGGTCTTGCGGCTGGTTGCAGAAACCATCGCCGAATGCAACCGGCAGTCCAAGGGGGTGAGTGTGTGTGGCGAAATGGCGGGCGACGTCAGCTTGACGCGTTTGTTGCTGGGCCTGGGGCTACGCAGCTTCTCCATGCACCCGGCCCAGATACTGGCGGTCAAACAGGAGGTCCTGCGCTCCAGCACGGCCAAGTTGCAGCTGTGGGCGCAAGAGGTTATGGCCGATGAAGAGCCGGGGCTACGTATCGCAGCTGCCTGAGCCAGGGGCCGGGCCTGGGTCTGATTTTTATCGCTGCGCCGCAGCTTGGGCCTGCTCGTCGGCGTGGTAGCTGGAGCGCACCATGGCGCCCACGGCAGCATGCTTGAAGCCCATTTCCAGGGCCCGGGATTCGAACATCTTGAAGGTGTCCGGATGCACATAACGCTTGACTGTCAGGTGGCTGGTGCTGGGAGCCAGGTACTGGCCGATGGTGAGCATGTCGATATGGTGCGCGCGCATGTCACGCATAACGTCAAGGATTTCTTCGTCGGTTTCGCCCAGGCCCACCATCAGGCCACTTTTGGTGGGGATGTCGGGAAACAGCAGTTTGAACTTTCTGAGCAAATTCAGGCTGAACGCGTAGTCGGAGCCCGGACGCGCCTCACGGTACAGGCGTGGCACCGTCTCCAGGTTGTGGTTCATCACATCTGGCGGTGCGGCGCGCAGAATCTCCAGCGCCCGGTCATCACGGCCCCGAAAGTCGGGTACCAGGATCTCGATCAGCGTTTTAGGCGACAAGGCCCGGGTCTGCCGGATACAGTCGACAAAATGCTGGCTGCCCCCGTCACGCAGGTCATCGCGGTCCACGCTGGTAATGACCACGTAGTTGAGGGCCAGCGTTGCAATGGTGTTGGCCAAGTTGGCGGGTTCGTTGGGGTCCAGCGGGTCGGGCCGGCCGTGGCCTACGTCGCAGAACGGGCAGCGCCGCGTGCACTTGTCGCCCATGATCATGAAGGTGGCCGTGCCTTTGCCAAAACACTCGCCGATGTTTGGGCAAGAGGCTTCTTCGCACACCGTCACCAACTTGTTCTTGCGCAGAATGTCCTTGATCTCATAGAAGCGCGTGCTGGCCGAACCCGCCCTGACGCGAATCCACGTCGGCTTTTTGAGCACTTCCCCGGGCACTACCTTGACTGGAATGCGCGAGAGTTTTGCACCCGCTTTCTGCTTGACGGTGGCGTCGTAGGGCGCAAGCCCCGACGCCTCTAGGACAACAGTGGACGCGGGTTCAGGGCTGGTCATGGTGGGCAAGGCGACCGGTCAGGGTGCCAGATAAGTGAGAAGTTTGCGGCTCAGTACCTCGGCGGCCTCGGGCCAACCTGCCGATATGCCGATTGTAGAAAGATCCGTGGTTTGCAGACCAGGATAACCGCAGGGGTTGATGCGCGAGAAGGGTTCCAGGTCCATCGCCACATTCAGCGCCAGACCATGGTAGGTGCAATTTCGGCTTACCTTGATACCCAGCGCGGCAATTTTCCCCAGGCCCGCAAAGTCCGGGGACACTGCGCCAGCGCGCGTGCTCTGCATATCTGTCTGGCCCGCCAACTTTTGCGGCCGCTGCGCCAGCAAGGCGTGCGACCCGGGCGCGTCAAGCCGCACATAAATGCCTGGTGCACCTGCGACGCGGTGGCCGGTAACGCCGAAATGGTCCAGTGTGCGGATAACCGCCTCTTCGAGCCGGTAGACGTATTCCTTCACAAAATAACCGGCGCGCTTCAGGTTGACGAGCGGGTAAGCCACCACCTGACCTGGCCCATGGTACGTGGCCTGGCCGCCCCGGTTGGTTGCGATGACCCGAATC
>JANOCN010000837.1:0-3032 GCA_031412185.1 Betaproteobacteria bacterium
GGCGCCAGGCTTGGGACAGGGCTTCGGCTTCTCGGGCCGGATGCTTGTGGCCCGTCACGCCGAGTGCCTTGTGCAGGGCCTCATCGCCGGCCGGGAATGCATCGGGCCAGCGCAAGGCGCGCATCGCAATGTACTGCGCCGTCCAGTCGCCAATACCGGGCAACTGTTTGAGCGCCTGTACCGTCGCCGCAACATCGGCCCCGGCATTCAACTGCAATTGCCCGCTGGCCACCGCCTGTGCCAGCTCCAGGATCGCGCGCTGGCGCTGTTTGACGATGCCCAAATTACCCAGCGCATCCGGGCTGGTCTGCGCCAGGGCGGCGGCTGTGGGGAACAGTCGGCACAGGCCGGGGTAGGGTGTGTCGATGGCGCTGCCAAACGTGTTCACCATGCGTTGCGCCAGCGTGCGTGCCGCTGCCACCGTGATCTGCTGCCCCAACACTGCGCGTACGGCGAGCTCGAAGCCGTCCAACGCACCGGGTACACGCAGCCCGTCGCCATCCGGAAAGCTGGTGTGCAACACTTGGTTGATGGACAGCGGGTCGGCGTCCAGATCGAAGGCGTGGCGCACGCGCCGGATCACCAGCGGCAACACGTCACGCAGCGAATCGCTTACCTGCAGGACTAGCTGGCAGCGGGGCACATCGAAACGCACCAGCAACCAACCAGCGTAGCTTTTGCCGCCCAGATCTATCCCGAAGGTCCGGCCGATGCCGGGAAAGGCCGCGTCCGGCAAAGCGCACTCGACGGAACTGAGCTGGCGTTTGCGCAAAAAGGCACACATCGCAGCCACGTCGTAGGGCGGCCGGTAACCCAGCTTGACCGTAGTGCCGCGTCCGGACGCGGAGGACCCGGCACGGCGCAACGCTGTGGGGTTGAGTTTGTAATGCGCCACAAATGCGGCGTTGAAGCGCCGCAAGCTCGCATAACCGCTGGCCAGCGCAACCTGGGTGATCGGCAGATCCGTGTCGGCCAGCAGCTGCTTGGCCGTCAGCAGGCGGCGTGTCTGCAGGTATTGCAATGGCGACACCCCGAGGTTCGCCTCGAATATGCGGCGCAGGTGGCGGTCGCTCACGCCCAGTTTGTCAGCCAGTTTGTGCACCGACAGATCGATGCTGCCCCAGGCTTCCGGCTCGTCGAGCAACCGCGCTGCCTGGTGCGCAAGAATGCCCGAGGCGTCCTGGATCGACCAGACCACCGACCTCGGTGCCAGTTCGGGGCGGCAGCGCAGGCAGGGGCGGAAACCGGCATTCTCAGCCCCCGCCGCGTGGTCGAAGAAACGGCAGTTCTCGCGTTTGGGCAGCCGTACGCTGCACACCGGACGGCAGTAGATGCCGGTGGACGTGACGCCGGTAAAAAAGCGCCCGTCAAAACGCGCGTCGCGCGCTTGCATGGCGAGGTAGCAGGTGTCCTGTTCGGTGATGCTGTTGGTACGAACCATGGGTCCATGGTACGCCGGCAGGTGGAACTGACTAGCCGTTTTCGGACATGTCCCTGTGGACATCGACGCACGGTCTTGCAGCGCGCGCCGCCCCTGCCCGGATTCTTCGGTAAGCTACAAGCATGAAGTGCTACCGCGCCGCCATCCTGCGTTTCGACGCGGGCCACCAAGCCGTCTACGAGCAGGACGGCCTGCTGGCTACCGGGCCGGATGCCTCGGGCCGGGACGTGGTGCGGGCGGTGGGGCCGTATGGGGCGCTGGCTGGGCAGTTCGCCGGGTTCGGCATTGAGCACCTGCCAGGCCGCATCATCGCACCGGGTTTTGTCGACCTGCATGTGCATTACCCGCAGGTGGATGTGATCGGCTCACCGGCCAGTGGCCTGCTTCCCTGGCTGGAGAACTACACGTTTCCGCAGGAAAGCCGTTATGCCGATGCCGACCACAGCGCGCAAGCCGCGGTTTTCTTTCTCGACGAAATGCTGCGCAACGGCGTCACCACGGCGTTGACGTTTGCCACATCGCATCCGGCCTCGGTCAACGCTCTGTTTACCGAAGCGGCGCTGCGCAATCTGCGTCTGATCACCGGCAAGGTGCTACAAGACCGGCACTCGCCCGACGGGGTGCGTGACGACACCCTGCAGAGCCTGCGTGATACCGAGGCGCTGATCCAGCGCTGGCACGGGCACGGACGGCTTGGCTACGCCATCACGCCGCGGTTTGCTCCGAGCTGCACCGACGCGCAGTTGCGCGGTGCGGGCGAACTGGCTGCGTCGTATCCGGACGTCTGGATACAGTCGCATGTAGCCGAGAACAAGGAAGAGGTCGCCTGGGCGCGCCGCTTGTTCCCGCAGTCGCGTTCGTATCTGGCGACCTATGCCGATTTTGGCCTGATGCGCAAACGCGCCATTTATGCCCATTGCATCCACTTTGACGACGACGACCGCGCCCTGATGCGCGATACCGGTGCTGCGGCGGCGGTCAGCCCGACCAGCAACCTGTTTCTGGGCAGCGGATTTTTTGACTACGCCGGTGCCGATCGTGTCGGTTTCCAGTACGGGCTGGCCAGCGATGTCGGTGGGGGTACGTCGCTGAGCCCGTTTCACACCATGCTTGCAGCCTATTACGTCGGGCGCGAAGGGCAGACCAAACCGGGTTTGAGCCTTGGCCCCCAGAAGCTCTGGTGGCAACACACGGCAGGCGCGGCGCAGGCGCTCGGGCTGGACGGCGTGGTGGGTAATCTGCAGGTCGGCTGCGAGGCCGATTTCATTGTGCTGAACCCGCAAGCCACGCCCCTGCTGGCGCGCCGCACCCAGCAGGCCCAGTCTCTGGATGAATTGCTATTTGCCATGATCGTGCTGGGTGACGACCGGCTGGTAGAGCGCACGGTGATCGGGGCCGCAGCGCCCTGAGCTACCGGACTGTGATGGCATGAAGCAACGGGGGCAGGGCAATCAACTCAAAGTGGCCTGCCTACAATCGGCGCTGGCGAAAACATCGGTAACCGGGAACGGCATGACAATCAAAAGCGACAAATGGATTCGCCGCATGGCGCAGAGCACCGGCATGATCGAACCGTTCGAGCCCGGCCAGA
>JANOCN010000838.1:0-5579 GCA_031412185.1 Betaproteobacteria bacterium
CGCGGGTTCAAAGACAGGCCGCGCGCCAGAAAACCAACCAGTACGGCAAACAGCAGGAGCGGCAGCAGATAGCGCAGCAGAACTTTTTTCACCGGGCGCGCGCCTTGCTGGCGATGGCTGGCCGCACCGGGGGGATCGCGCGACTGGGCTGGGTCGTGGTGCCATCGAGTACCGGGCCGCGCGCAGGATTTTGTGCCTGCGCCGTGGTTTTGCGGCGGTAGCGGCGGTCCAGTACCGCCATCACGCCGCCCGAGGCCATCAGCAGACACCCGATCCAGATCCAGTTGACAAACGGTTTGTGGTGTACCCGCACGCTCCACGCCGTTGCACTGACCGGGTCGCCCAAAGCCACATACAGGTCACGCGAGATACCCCGGTCGATGGCCACCTCGGTCATGGTCTGCCGACTCACGTTGTAGACCCGGCGTTCGGGCGTCAGGGTGTTGAACGTGCGCCCGTCGCGGCTCGCGCTGAGGGTGGCGCGCGAGGCCACATAGTTGGGGCCGCGCACCTGCTGCACGTTATCCAGCCGCAACTGGTAACCGGCCACGGTAGTGGTGTCACCCGGCTCCATACGTACGTCGCTCTCGCTCTGGAAGCCGCTCACCACGGTGACGCCGACGATAAAGACTGCCACCCCGAAATGCGCCAGCAACATGCCGTAGTAGCTGCCCGGTTGGGCAGCCAGCCGCGTGGACCAGGCCGGTGCCGGATGTTCGCGCAGTCGTGTGACCAGGTTCAACACTGCCGTACTGGACACCCACGCTGCCAGAGCCAGACCCAGGCCGATCATGGGCGTCCACCGCCCCAACGCAAAAAATGCAACCACGGCACTGGCCACACTGACGCCGAAGGCCCAGCGCAGCCGCCTTGCTACGTCCACCACACTGGCCTGGCGCCAGCGCGTCATGGGCCCGACGCCCATGAGGAACAGGGCCGGTGCCATCAGCGGCACAAACACGGTATCAAAATACGGCGGACCCACCGACAACTTGCCCATGCCCAGCGCATCGATTACCAACGGGTACAGGGTGCCGAGCAAAACCGCAGCGGCGGCCACCACCAGCAACACATTGTTGGCCAGCAACATGGCCTCGCGCGACACCAGCTCAAAACCGCCGCCCAGACCGACCCGCGGCGCGCGCCAGGCAAACAGCGCCAGCGAGCCCCCTATCACCAGTACCAGAAAGCCCAGGATGAAGACGCCGCGCGCCGGGTCGCTGGCAAAAGCGTGGACCGAACTCAGGACGCCGGAGCGCACGATGAAGGTACCCAGCAGCGACAGCGAGAAGGCAAGAATGGCCAGCAGTGCCGTCCACATCTTGAAGCCACCCCGCTTCTCGGTAACAGCCAGCGAGTGGATCAGCGCCGTGCCTACCAGCCAGGGCATGAAGGACGCGTTTTCCACCGGGTCCCAGAACCACCAGCCGCCCCATCCGAGTTCGTAGTAGGCCCAAAAGCTGCCCAGCGCGATGCCACAGGTCAGGAAACACCAGGCCACGGTGGTCCAGGGGCGCGACCAGCGCGCCCAGGCCGCGTCGAGCCGACCCGACAGCAAGGCCGCTACCGCAAAAGCAAACGCCACCACAAAACCAACGTAGCCCATGTACAACATCGGCGGGTGGATGATCATGCCGGCGTCCTGCAGCAACGGGTTCAGGTCCTGGCCATCGGGTGGCGCAGGAAACATGCGTTCGAAGGGATTCGACGTGAACAGGGTAAACAGCAGGAAACCGCAACTCACCAGGCCCATCACCCCGAGCACGCGCGCCAACATGCGCTGGTCCAGCTGGCGAGAAAAGATCGACACGGCCAGTGTCCACAGCGCCAGGATCAGGGCCCACAGAAGAATCGAGCCTTCGTGGTTGCCCCACACGGCCGTGATGCGAAACACCAGCGGCAGGGTGGAATTGGAGTGGCGCGCCGCCAGCGCCACCGAAAAGTCGTTGGTGATGAACGCGTGGGTCAGGCAGGCGTAGGCGATCAGCAGGAATACAAACTGGCCGCGCGCCGACGGACGCGCCAGCGCCATCCAGGCCACATTGCCGGTTTGTGCGCCAACCAGCGGCAGTACGCTCTGTGCCAGCGCCATGGTCAATGCCAGGATCAGGGCAATGTGGCCCAGTTCGTAAATCAAGGTTTGGCTCCGGATAAAGAGGGCGCCCCGGCGCGGCCAGGATCGGCCGACAGGGTTGCACTGGACTGCTGTTTGTTCGATGCGGCGTTCTTCAACGCTTCTGCAGCTTCAGGAGGCATGTAATTCTCGTCGTGTTTGGCCAGTACCTGCTCGGCGCGGAATATGCCGTCCGCACCCAGTTTTCCTTGCGCCACCACACCCTTGCCTTCCTTGAACAGATCGGGCAACAAGCCGGTGTAGGTGACCGGTATCTTGTGCGCCAGGTCGGTTACGGCAAAACGTATCGTGAGGCTTTGCGCCTCGCGCTGCAGGCTGCCTTGTTCGACCAGCCCGCCAATGCGGAAATTGCGTTCGCGCGGCGCTTCGTTGGCCACCACTTGCGACGGGCTGAAAAAGAACACCAGGTTGCTCTGGAAAGCGTTGAGCACCAGAGCACTGGCGATGCCCAGCGCGGCCAGTGCACTGACCACGGCCAAGGCGCGTTTTGTCCTGGGTTTCATACCTGTGACTCCCGTCCGTCCAGTGGCGCATCGAACGCCTCGCGCGCCAGCGTCCGTCGGCGCGTGGCGACCAACATCACTTCAAGGGCTAACACTACAGCGCACATGGCGAACGATCCCCAGACATATAAACCATACCCACCCATGGCAAGAAACTCCGCCCAGCCAGACCAGGCCGTATTCATGCCACGCCCAACTCGCGCCGTGCCCATGCGGTATGGCGTTCCCGCTCCAGGATAGTGGTGCGCACACGCGCCAGCGCTACCGCGATGCAATACATCCAGTACGCCAGTGCCATTACCAGCATGCCCATCAGCATGGTCGTGGCCATGCTGGGCGATTTGGTCAGGCTTACCGACGCCCCCTGGTGCAGGGTGTTCCACCATTTGCCCGAGAAAGAGATGATCGGCACGTTCACCACGCCCACCAGCGCGAGCAACGCGGCCGAACGGTCGGCGCGGCGCGGGTCGTCGATGGCCGCGTGCAGCGACATGAACCCTATATACAAAAACAGCAATACCAGCTCCGACGTCAAGCGTGCATCCCAGACCCACCACGTGCCCCAGGTCGGTTTGCCCCACAAGGCACCGGTCCACAAGGCCAGAAACGTCATCCAGGCCCCGGTTGGGGCCAGCGCGGTGGCCAGCATGGACGACAGGCGCGAATTGAACACCAGGCCGATACCGGCCCAGAACGCCATCGCCAGGTACACCACCATCGACATCCAGGCTGTCGGCACATGCACGAATATGATGCGGTAGGCCTCGCCTTGCTGCGCATCGGTGGGCGCGACCCCGAGGCCCAGGTACAAACCAAAACCCGCCAACGCGAGCGCTGCCACACCAAACCAGGGGATCAGGCGGCCAGCCAGCGGGTAGAAGTTCTGCGGGGCGGCGTATTTGAACCAGTTGGTACGGTTAGCTGGCATGGTGTCTCTTGTTGGGGCCTGAATTTACCCTAGTGTCCAAGGGTCCAGCGGCTGCGGGGGTTCTGCCACGTGTTTTTTGCAAGGTACTGGCATAGGCACCAGGCCCAGACGGGCGCATATAGTTAGTTACCGCGCGCGCAACCCTACTCCACCGCTATGCGCAAAGCGGTCGCTGTTGCCCAGGGCGCGCCCACCAGCGCCACCACCAGCAACGCACCCAACAGTGAAAAATGGCCTGCCACCCCGAGGCCCGTGCGGCTGGCTTCCACCGCCGCAGCGCCAAAAATCAGTACCGGCGTGCACAAAGGCAGCACCAGCAGCGGCATCAACACGGCGGCCCCCCGCACGCCGACGGTAAGCGCCGCACCGACAGCGCCGATCAGGCTCAGCAATGGGGTGCCGAGCAACAGCGACAGCAGCAACACGCCGGTGGCCGGCCAGCCGAGGTCGAACTGCAGCGCCAGCAGTGGCGACACCAGGGCCAGCAGCAGGCCGGAGCACAGCCAGTGGGCTGCCATCTTGGCGGCTACCAGCAGTGGCAGCGGGCAAGCCGCCAGCAGCATCTGCTCCAGCGTGCCATCCTGGTAATCGTCGGCAAACATGCGCCCAAGCGCCAACATGGCCGAGAGCAGCGCCGCAACCCACACCACACCCGGTGCCATGCGTCGAAGCAAGTCGGGCTCCGGGCCCACACCAAGCGGGAACAAACTTGCCACGATCACGAAGAACACCAGTGCAGCCAGGGTGTCAGCACGGCGGCGCAGGGCTAGCCGCAGATCACGCTTGAGTACACACACCATACACGCCCAGACGCCGACTGCGGCGGTCGCCCCTTGCGGGTCGGCGGTGGTTGCCCCGTTTGGCGCGACGGGAGTGGGCGATCTTTTCACAACAAAAGCGTCTGCTGGTTGCCCAGATGCTCCAGGCCCACTTCCTGGTGACTCGTAAGTACCACCATGCCGCCCTGCGCCAGATGTCCCGTGATCAGGCTGCGCAGCCAATCGGTCGCCACGGTGTCAAGGGCGTTAAATGGTTCATCCAGCACCCACAGCGGCACGTGCTGCGCCAACACCAACCGCGCCAGTGCCACCCGGCGACGCTGGCCCTGCGACAACAGGCGCACCGCTGCGCGCCCGCGTACGCCCAGCCCGGCTTGCTGCAGGGCCGCGCCGACTTGCAGGGGTGTCACGGCGATGCCCCCCAACCGGCAGGCTACCTGTAGATTCTCGGCCGCCGTCAAATCGTCTTTCAGCGCGGCCGCATGGCCTAGATAAACCAGCTGGCGGCCGAATTCCTCTTTCATCACCGCTACCGGCTGGCCACCCCACCGGACTTCCCCCAGGGCGGGGGGTAACAAGCCACACAGCAGGCGCAACAGGCTGGTCTTGCCAGAACCATTGGCACCCAGAACACGCAACAACTGACCCGCAGCAACACGACACCCAAGGTTGCTGAACAACACCCGTCCGCCGCGTTCGCAGGTGACGGAGCGCAGTTCAAGCGTTGCCCCCGCACCAACCCCGCCTGCTGCTGGTTCTGCTGTGGTTACCGACATCTTTTCGCCGTTAGTGTCACAAAATAAGTTCAAACAGGTTGTCAACTTTGATTGACACCTTTATTATCCGTGCCATGCACACCAGCGCTGTGGAATCAACTACCGCTTGCGCGTCCGTTCGCGCCAAACCGCACGCCATCGTAATCGGTAGCGGCTTCGGTGGTCTGGCCGCCGCAATTCGCCTGGGCGCGCGCGGTTACCGGGTAACGGTGCTTGAAAAGCTCGATGCACCGGGTGGTCGCGCTTACGTTTACCGGCAGGACGGCTTTACATTCGACGCCGGGCCGACGGTGATTACCGCGCCGTTCCTGCTGGAGCAATTGTGGACGCTGTGCGGGAAAAACATGGCCGACGAGATCGACCTGCGGCCGGTGGCACCGTTCTACCGCATCCGTTTTGACGACGGTACGGTATTCGACTACTGCGGTGATGCGCAGGCGATGCGGCAGAAAGTTGCCC
>JANOCN010000839.1:0-15402 GCA_031412185.1 Betaproteobacteria bacterium
GCCACGGCCCCCTTTATTGCGGCGGCCCTGAAAAAATCCACGGGTGAGGCGCGCAAATCCATGGTGGCCTTACTTCGCACGCAGTTTGTGGCGGTTTTGGGAAACCTGAGCTTTGTGTTTCCGATATGCCTGGGTTTTTCCTGGGTGCTGTTGCAGCTGGGCTACCCGCCAGTGCGGAACGCTGGGTGGTGGCAAATTTGGTGGCGTCGGCGTTCTTCAGGTACACCACGTGGATATTGCCCGCCGCATCTGCAGACGACGGTGTGTCCAGCCGCTCCACCAGCGACTTGATGAGTGCTACCCGGGCCGCATTCGCCGCCCGCACAATCAGCGCATTGCTGCGTGGCTCGGCTATCACGACGGTGCGAAACGAGTTGTCCACCTGCCCCTGGCCGCCACCCGCCGGGCCTGTGGGAATCTGGGTCAGCCGTACGATCAGCGGAGCCAGGTCGGCGGCCAGTGCATGTTTGAGCGGCAGCACTTCCACATCGGTTGCGTTGGGCAGGTCCATCGCAGCGATGATGCGGGCCAGCCGCTGCAGGTTGTCGGCATAGTCGGTGATAACGAGCGCGTTGCTGCCCGGGTTCACGTTGATGGTGTTGTTGGGGCTGATCAGAGGGCGCAGCACCGGCACCAGGTTGTTGGCGCTCTCGTGCTGTAGCTGGAAGATGCGCGTCAGGATCTGGTTGCCGCCCGGGTTCGCCGGTGCGATCGACACGATGCTGCCCTGCAGTTTGGCGTCGGCCTCTGGAATCACTTTGGAGATACCCGCAGACTCGACTACCGTGTAGCCCTGCAGGCGCAGTGCCACCAGAAACTGGTTGTAAGCGGCGGCCGGTGTCTGCGGTCTGTCGCTGGACAGGTTGATCGTGCCCTTCACCCGAGGATCGATCACCATGGTGCGGCCGGTGATGACACCCATGGTGCGCGCTACCGCTTCGATCTCGGCACCCACAAAGTTGAGCGTGATCGGCTCGCCGGGTCTTTGTGCCCACGCCGGGCCGAGTGCACACAACAGCGACAACCCACCGAGCAAGCGCCGGGACCACCGCAACACCGAGTCTTTATTCATACCTGAACCCATACTGACTGACCGTTTGGCAAACATGGCACTGCACTCATCCGAAGGAAATCAACGACTTGGGGCCTTGCCTGCGCCCGAGCAGATTGAGCAGATTGCCCAGCGCCGGTTCGTTCTCGGAAGCCGCACTGGCCTCACCCCGAAAGCGCCAGCGCGAACCGTTCCACTGGCCTGCACCTGTGAGCGCCAGGCTGCCTTCGAGGGTTTGCAATTGGACCTCGGCGCTCTGCTGCCCGGTCTTTCCCACCATCTGCAAGCGGTAACTGCCCAGTGGTCTCAGGGTAGACAGCCTGGAGGACATGCCAAGTGCTTCCAGTCGGGCCACGCCGTCAATGCGCATCTGCCCTGCAATCCATTCTACTGACAAGCCCTGCGTGCTGAGGCTGAACGTGCCCTGTGGCTGGACCGTGTTCCATGGCGCACCCAGGCCTGCCAGTAGCCCCGCGGGCCATTGGGAACTGCCATCTACCGCTTGCACCGTAAGTCCGCTCCATCTGGCCACCAGTCGGATCTCCAGCGGCAACGGGGTACAACACTGCGCAAACAAACGCAAACGCAGCCCCTGCGCTACCGGGTCGATAAACCAATCGATTCGCCCTGGCAGCGCCAGCGCGTCACTGCTCCCGGCCCCTCCAGCGAGCACCAGCTGCGCATTGCCGCGCCATACCGAACCCCGCGCGTCCGCCAGCTGCACCTGCCCGGAAGAGGCAGCGGCCACGGCACTTGCCATCCAAACCGCAGGCGCGAACAGCACCACACCCAGCACCAGCCCCAACAAGGCGCCCGCCGCTGCCCAGCCTGGGTAAGCCTTCATGCTGGCCCTGGCAGATCGAGCATGATCGTGCCGTCCCAGCCACTTGGGCCACGCGTCAGCGTGGCCTGGCGCACCACCACACGGGCGCCGCTGCGCACCATGGCCAGCCACTGCACCAGCCCCTCGGGCGAGGCAGCCTTCAAAGTAATGGTGGCCCGGTCTGCTACTACGCCGAGCTGGGCAGTGGCCCCCAGGTGTTGCTGCATCGCAGACTCCAGCGCGCGCAATGCATCTGCGCGGCTGACTGCTGGGCGGCTTTGCAACGCCCGCGCCTGGGTTGCCATGTTTTCCATCGCCTGGTATTGCGTGTCCAGCAGCTTCAATTGCGCCGGTGCGCTGGCCACGCTCTTGATGGCCGGCGCAACGCCCAGCCCCCCCACCAGCGCAAGCAACACCAGTGCACCGGCGCACAACACCAGCCGGCGCTCGCGCGGCGCGAGTTTGTCCAACCAACCGGTCCAAGCCACGCGGCGGGTCATTTCGAAGCCTCCGCGCGCACTAGCAGACGGTCCCCATCGAGCCGCGCGGTGTAGGCCTGGCCAGTCAATTTGTTGCGAACCAATTCGAGTTGCGCGGAGTTCAGCGCCAGGCCTCTGAGGGCCAATTCGCCAGGTCCGTATTCGACCATGCTGGCGTTGCTCCCAACCGGCAACGCCGCACCTACTGCGCCGAGCATGACCTCCAGGTCGCGCCCCGACTGCGCACCGCTGGACTGGCGCAAACGGGCCAGCTCGCGCTCCATTTGCAATGGTGCGTCGACAATCGTCTTGACCTTGGGAAAGGTCTGGCTCAGCAAGCCTTTGACCTGTTGTTGACGGCCCTGCACCGCCGCATCCTGCCGCCAGGCCCAGGCATTCAGCCCTGCCAGGTTGGCCAGCAGCAGCAGCACAAGCCCCCAGCGCACCGGGCGCCAGGCCGGTGCGCGCGCAAATTCGGTCCACGCCTGGGCCCACCGGCGCGCGACCCGTCCGCTGCTGGAGATTGCCAGGTCAAACTGTGCCAGTTCCCACCGGGTCTCGCCGCTCTGTGCCAACCATTGGGCGGGTGGCAAAATTGTTGCAGGTAGTACCAGCGCCTGCTCGGCCAGCTCAGCTACAGCCGGGTCTGCAAACAGGGTGGTGCCTGCCTCCTCGTGCGGACCTGCGCCCTGCAGTGCGACTGCCATGACCAGCGGGCCGGTCAACACACAGTGGGCGTCGATGACGGCCAATTCCGGTGCGTCAGGCGTACCGCTGACCACCAGTCGCCGCGGCGCAAGAGCGTCTGCGGTGGGCGCAAACTGTGGCACCACCCGCGTCGCGGGCCGTTTGGCACGCTCGAAAAATTCCAGCACCGAACGCAGCCACGCCTTGTCGCAGACGGCGACCAGCGCATCCCCCTGCGCCGTACGCTGCGGCCCGACCGCCAGTGCCAGGTTAGCCGGTTCGTCGAGCAGGCGGTCCTCCAGTATTCCATCCAGCGCAAGTCGCAAACGGCTGGCCGCCACTGGTGGCAATTTGGCGGTATGCCACGACAGGCAGCGCGCGGGCACCACCAGCACCAGGCTGGCAGCGGCGGGCAGCAATGCAAGGGCGGCGCGTCCGTGCGCGACCACACTACGCCCGCCGTCGGACAAAGCGTAGTCAAATTCAGTCGCAGGCAGCAGACCGGCAGCGGGAAGGGCGACGGTCAGGGTGATCATGGGCGGATTGTAGGAAGCTGCGCTGCCTGTGCCACGGTCTGTGGTGCCAGGGGCGCGCGTTCACGCCATTTCGTTGCGACTTCCAGTCCGTTGCGCTCAACCAGGGATCGCTCCTCGACGACAGTATTCTCCAGACGCAAACGTCCGCGTACCTCAAAGTACCGCGTGGCAACACTGAACCGGCTGCTGTCGACTGGTTCGATGGCGGGTGCCAGCACCCGGTTGGCCGCCGCCAGCGACTGAAATGGTCTGCGTTCTCGCGCCGCCACGAGCTGGGTCGCGGCTGCCATGTCGGCACCTGGAATGCTGGCTGCCAACACCTCGCGCGCTGCCGTATTCAGATTGACCGGAGTCCGCGCAGGCAAGACGGTTATGAAGGCGGCCAGGCGCTGCAAGCTGTTCGCCGACAAGCCGAGCCAGCGCAACTGCTCCACCCGCTGCGGCAGCAGGGACACCGCTTCGGCAGTGTTCTGGGTTTCGGGCTCGAGCGCCAGACGCAGACTCTCGGCCAGCCGCTCCAGTTCGGACACTTCCAGCCCGAGCAACTCGAACAATCGCGTGAACGCCAGCAGGTCTGGCTCCGACACTTTGCCTCCCGCCACTAGATTCATCACGTTCAAACGCGACTGGGCGTCGATAATGTGGCCGGACAAGAAAGCATCGTCGCCCGTGTCGGTGTTGTTGCGGTCCACGGCCAGAAATGCTGACAGGCGCGACTCCGCCAACACCACGGCCCAGGGCTCCGCCAGATGGTCTGGACCGCCGGTGCGCGAATCTTCGCGCAAGATCAGGCGCGCCCAATCGAGCGCACCGCCGAGAATCCAGCTTGCCTGCACGCGGCTGCGTTCGCTGGCCTCCACTTCCACACTACGCCATTGCTGCCACAAGGCCCCGGCAGCCAGCGTGGCCACCAGCGCTACCGTGAGCATCGCCATCAACAGGGCAGCACCGCGCTGGCAAAAGCTGCCTCCTGCCCGGTTGGTCCTGGAAGGGCGTCGGCTCGCCCATGCGCTGGCACTCATGGTCTGCCCGCACCCAGCGTAAGACGCGCCCAGTCGCGCATGAGTTTGCCAGCCACTGCCTGACCAGCCGATAACGTGAGCACCAGCCGTACGCCATCGGGCAGTGCTGCCTGGTTGCTGCTGGCCGCTGCACCGGAACCGGCGGCCGAAGACAGCGGGCTGCTCCAGGCGTTGTTGCGGTAATAGAACACCTGCCAGTCGTCCAGACTGGCAACAGCAACCTCGCGCTGCCTGAGGTAGTCGGTTGGGTTCTCCCCCCATGCGCCCGCCTGCTGCCAGGCCAGCAGCAGCTCGGCCCGGGTACGCACAGGGCCAGACTGCCAGCGCAGCCACTGGCGTTTGCCGTCCACCAGGCGCGCGCCCCAGGCAACCACACGCAAGCTGCCGCCGCCGACACTTGCGCCAGGCAACGCAGGCTCGTTGGGGTTGGGCAGCGCACCGGGTGCTTGCGCCGCGCTTTCGTCCGCCAGGTAATAACGGGTAATACGCAGCACCCGGCCATCAAAATCGGCACCACCCACTGGCGGCACCTGGGCCATCGCGTCCAGATCGGCACCCCACTGGGCCAGACCCGACTGCAGCGCCAGCACATCGTCGCTGTAAGCACGGGTTTGCGACTGTGCCCGGCCCATGCCGTCAAGCCCGCTCCAGGCCATGACAGCCAGCACTGCCATCACTCCGATGGCGACCAGTACTTCGACCAGCGTGAAGCCGCTACGGGGTCGAGGCCGACGTGTCACTGAAAGCTCCCCACGATGGTGGCCAGGCGCAGCACCGTGAAGTCGCCGTCGCGCACCCCGGCTTCCACCCGGCGGAAACTTGGATTGGGCGTCGCCACCACCGTTAGCTGCCCAGCGAAGCTGCGACCGGCCTGTTCACATGGAAAAGGGGTCTCTCCCAGGGCCGGCAATTGCCTTGTGAGGCGCAGCCGCACCAACTCGTTTTCGGCGCAAATCTGTGCCAGCAACACATCCGACTGGCGCTGCGCGTTGTTGGTCAGAGCCATGCTGGCTTGCAGCCCGGCCACCAGGGCGATGGCAACTACACCCAACGCCACCAGCACCTCGATCAGCGTGAACCCGCGCGCTTCGTTGCTCATCAGGCACCCTCCACACTGCGCATTGCGGGATTGGCTCCGACGCCACAAGCGCTTCGCGCAATTGTGAGTCTGCGCCGCAACTTCGTTGTCGCCCTTGGGAGCGGCCCGGCGGTGCTCATGGTCCTGCCCCCTCAGCAACCGCAGCGTCGGCGGAAAAACCACGTAGCCCGTCGGTCCCAATGCGCAGGCTTTGCCCGCCCTGCAGAAGTACCAGTTGCTGGCGCTCGATAATCGGCTCCGGACCCAGGATGAGCACGATGCTGCCTTGCACGCTGGTGCCTTCGGCCAGCCACAGCGTAATCGGCGTTGCGGCCATCCCGGACCCCTCCGGTGCCGCTGCGGAGGCCGCCTGGGCAGGGCTTGCCGGGATCTGCGGCAAACCGACGAAGGTGAAACCCTGGGCATCGGCGCGCCAGTACACCGGCACGCCGGTGGCACGCGACTGGGCGCGCGCTGCGTCCAGCAATGCCACCAGGCGCTGCGCCTCGCGTTCGAGCTGGGTCTGCCCGGAATCGCGCAGGGCGAATGCCACCCCACCGCTCGCCACCGCGATGATGGCCACGACCATCAAAAGCTCCAGCAATGTAAACCCGCGCTGCCTGGCCGACGCGCGGCGCCAGCCCCTGCAACCGACGGCCCGGTTACTGCCAGGAGCCCACATCAGCGTTCTTGCCGTCCCCACCAGCCTGGCCATCGGCACCGAACGACAACACATCTATTTCGCCTTTGATGCCCGGGTTCAGATACTGGTAGGCGTTGTTCCACGGGTCATTCGGCAACTTGTCCAGGTAAGGCTTCCAGTTGGGCGGAATCGGTACGACTTCGGGTTTGACAACAAGTGCCGACAAGCCCTGCTCGGCGCTCGGGTAGCGCTGGTTGTCGAGCTTGTACAACTTGAGTGCCTGCATCAGATTGTTCACGTCGGTCTTGGCGGCCAGCGATCGTGCATCGTCCGCCCGCTCGAGCACATTGGGCACGATCAGCGCCGCGAGCACGCCGATGATGACCAGCACCACCATCAATTCAATCAGCGTAAAACCACGCCGAAGGCTTGACATGGTGCAACGTCGGCTGGCCGCAAAAATACTTGTCATCCTGGTGTCCCCTGAATCGGGGCACAGCTACCGGGCCCCGCGACCTCTGAATCATAATGGTGCATGGCGGGCAAATGGCTTTCAAGGACTTTGACGTTGTCAGTTTGGGCGCTGGCGCTTCTGAGCGCCAGTTATTGGGGGCTCAAGTGGGTGGGAAGCAGTGCGACGCCGACCCATGTCGCCAGCGTCACCGCACCAGCACCTGCCAGCGATCCAGCAGACATGGCCAGAGCACTTGGCCCACCCGTGGCGGTGGCGGCGGCTCCGTTGCCCGTAGCTGCGCCGGTCATTGACCCAAGTACCCGGTTCCAGCTGGTAGGTGTGGTTGCCAGCCGCGCCAACACCGGCGTAGCACTCATTTCCGTCGAGGGCAAGGTGGCCCGCCCGTTCCGGGTCGGCAGCCAGGTCGCCGAGGCTTATTTGCTCAAGAGTGTTTCAACCCGTTCTGCAACGCTGGCACCTCTGGCAGCCGATGGCACCGGTTTTACGATCCAGCTGGCAAAAACCAGCGATGCCGCACCAACTGGCCCACCGGGCCTGGGCGGCATACCTGGCTTTCGCGGCTTGCCCGGCTTACCCGGGGCCGCTGGCCCACCCGGCTTGCCTGGGCCTGCTGTCGTACCCGGTTTGCCCGGAGTTTTGCCCGCACCTGCGCCGACACCGCAAGCGACTGAACCGTTGCGCTCGCCACGCACGCGCGAGTCAGCGCTGTAAAGTGGGCCACAGTTCCAAGAACAAATTAATGAAAGCCGCTTGCTCCGTCATCCATGCACCGCACCAACGCATTACTTCCCGGTTTGGCGCGCGCAGCACTGCGCTGGAGGTGGTATCCGGTGTGCCGCTGCACGGACACAACGCGGTGGTTACCGGCGGTGCCTCCGGGCTTGGGATTGAAACGTCACGTGCGCTGGTGGCAGCCGGTGCCCATGTGACACTGGCGGTGCGCAACCTTGCGCAAGGCGATGCCAGTGCGCAGGCGTTGCGCGCGCAGTACCTGGGCGCGCGGGTCGAAGTGGCGCAGCTCGACCTGGGTGATCTGGCCAGTGTGCGGCGTTTCACCTCCGACTGGCTGCAGGGTGGCAGGGCCCTGCACATACTCATCAACAACGCGGCCATCATGGCCTGCCCGCTGGAGCGTACCAGCCAGGGCTGGGAGTCGCAGTTTGCTACCAACCACCTGGGCCATTTCGCACTCACCACCGGCGTGCTGCCAGCGCTATTGGCCGGCGCGCAGGCCAGCGGCGATGCCCGTGTGGTGTGCCTGAGTTCGGTGGGGCACAAGCTCGGCGGTGTGGACTTCGACGACATCCACTTCGAGCGCCGCGCGTACCAGAAATGGACCGCGTACGGTCAGGCAAAAAGCGCCAATGCGCTGTTTGCGCTGGGCCTGCATCTTCGCCATGGCGCGCAAGGGCTCACTGCCAATGCGGTGCATCCGGGTGGCATCATGACCGGACTGCAAAAGTACCTGCCGATCGAAGAAATGCGTGCGATGGGCTGGCTCAAGGCAGACGACACGCCGCTGGATATTTTCAAGAGCCCGCCGCAAGGCGCTGCCACCAGCGTCTGGGCGGCCACGGCACCCGAGCTGCACGGGCATGGTGGGCGGTACCTGGAAGACTGCAACCAGGGCTTGCCGGCCGAGCCTGGCAACCGGGCGTCGGGCTACGCGCCCCATGCGGTGGATGCCGACGCCGCGTTGCGCCTGTGGCAGGTGTCCGAAGACCTGCTGGCCCATGCCAGCTAAACCGAACTTTGAGAGGCGCGCCATGCAACGTCGCATACCCCTGCTGATTACGCTGCTTTGCCTGGCCAGCAGCCACGCATTCAGCTGGAGCAACCACACCGTGGTGTCTTACCGTGCGCTTGAAAAAATGCCGGAGGTAGCTGCAGCAGCGCCGGTCATTGCAGAGCCGCTGGAAGCTTTCCTGAAGGCGCAAGAAAAAACCATTGAGGCCTTGCTGGCGAGCCAGGAGAGCTGGGCGCGCGCCAACATCGACAAGTACCCGGCGCGTCCGGAGCCGCTGGTTTTCCGGGCCGACGCGACGCGCTCCGACGCCGCCCGGCGGCTGGCTTTTCTGCGGGCGCTGCGTGTATCCCCGAACAGCCAGTTCGCCTTGTTTGTGCAGCCCGACCCGCGTGCGGCTATCGACAGTACGCCGCTGCTGCCGCACGACGCAGTCAACTTTTTGCCGAAACAACCCAATGCAACGCACCGCTTTGTCGCCATCAAGGCCGGCGACACGGTGGCTCCGTTGAGCGTGGTCGCTACGGCTTCGGACGAACCCGATTACGGGCTGGACATCAACCTGTGGGAAGACAGCCGGTCCGAATGGGGCAAGGAATACGGATTCGGAAAAATCCCGTTTGGCAATCCGTCGCTCTACTTTTCGACCCAGGCGCCATTTCACATGGGTTTCTACCATCAGACCTGGCTGATCTTCAAAGCCGCGCCGTTTTTGCGGCGCACCTTGCCCGAGCTGCGGGTGCACCAATACACCAGCCTGGCGGCACTGGCTTTCCGCACCGGCCACGCGTATTGGGGCTGGCGCTTTACCGGCCTGGCGCTGCATTACATCCAAGACCTGACCCAGCCCTACCACGCCAACGTGGCACCCGGCAATTCCAGCTTGCGCATGATCGGCAGCAACGCCCTCGCCATGGCGGGATTCCCCAAGCAGCGCGACAACCTGGTGGTACTGTTGTCGAACCGCCATCTGGCGGTGGAGAAATACCAGAATGCACTGATGCTCCAAGCCGCCAAAGCCGGGCAGGACTCGGCGCTGGAAACTGCCTTGCGCAATACGGCAACGGATGGCGCTTACCCACCCTGGAGCGACCTGTATGCTCGCGACGTGGTGGCGCGCGAGGCTTATGCAGCCGGCGACAAATTGGCCACAGCGATCGTTGACGCCATGCCGGGCGGGTTTGTCTCCGACCCGGCGTTCGATTTTGGCGTCAAGGAGTCGGGCATTGACCTGCTATCGGAAATGGGCCGACAGGATGCCGCCAAACGGGCCGAGCTGGATGCCCAGGTGGCGGCGCTACTCGGGCATTTTGGTGCCCACACGCGCAACACCGTGCGCGGCGTGCTCATGGCGGCTGCCAACCGCTGAGTGCTTCCTAAATTCTGGGGCTAGCCCCAGTACAGCATGGCGTCGCGGCCATCTACCAGCAGCTCCACGCGAGCACCATAAGGCAGCACCACTTTGGTTGGCACATGGCCAAACGGCAGGTTGGTCAGTACCGGCGTTTTGACCTTGCTGCGGATCCAGTCGACCGCTGTCTGCAGCTTGTAGCCCTTGTCGTTCGGGAACAGTTTGTAATTGGTGAACTGCCCCATCACAATGGCCTTCTGCGCACCCAGAACCCCGGCGTGCAATAGCTGTGTCAGCATGCGCTCGACGCGGTAAGGAGGCTCTGCCACATCCTCCAGGTACAACACGCCACGTATCACCTGCGGGAAATAGGGTGTGCCAACCAGGGACGTGAGCACTGCCAGATTGCCGCCCCACAACACAGCGTTGCGGATCGGTTTGGTCCCGGATGGTGGTGCGTGCACGTCTGCCACAGCCCCACCCGGCCCGTTTTTGCGTACCGGTTCCCTGGCCAGCCGCCACCCTGCACCTTCCCCCTGCCCGCGCACCAGGTCATCAAAACAGGCCTCCATGATGTCATCGGGTCCGTCCGGTGCACCAAAGTCTTCACCCACCGTCGGCCCAACCCAGGTGACTGCGCCGGTCTTGACCAGCAGCGCACACTGCAGGGCGGTGAAGTCGCTGTAGCCCACGAAACGTGTGCCTTTTGCCACTGCTCTGGCGAGCGCTTTGTAGTTGATGTCGGCCAGCAGCCGCGTCAGGCCGTAGCCACCACGCGACATCAAGGCCACATCGGCACCACTGGCGGCCGCACGGTGGATGGCTGCCAGCCGGGTGGCGTCGTCACCTGCAAAACGCATGTGGGTGGCGAGTGCATCCGGGTCTACCTCGACCTGATGACCCAGCTTTTCGAGCCTGGCCACCCCGCGGCGAAACGCCGCCTTGTCGCGTTGTGCGCTGGAGGGTGAATAAACGTAGATATGGCTCATGGGTAAACGCCTGGCTGGCAGATGGCAGATGGCAGGGCGAATTATCCGTTGGCAAACCGGGGCCCGAACCGCAACGCCGGCGAAAACGGGCTCAGACTTCGTGGGGCGCGAAGTGGCGCACGGCGGCTTCAGCCACTGGCGCACCATGCTCTTGTACAAAATGCCCGGCCTGCTCCACCACCAAGGGTGGCGGGCAACCACGAATCATGCGCTGCAGCGACTCCATGACCGGCAGCCCCAGCACCGGGTCCTGCGCACCCACGGCCAGAAAACTTTTGCCGGTCCAATGGTCACGCCAGAACACCCGTGCCTGGCGCGAAATGGCCGCGCCATCGGAATCTTCGAACTCCGGCACCATCGGCGCAAAGGCACGCAAGGCGGCCCGGTGGCCGGCATCGGGGAACGGCGCCATGTAGGCGGCGCATTCGGCATCACCCATCTGTGGGTTGCCGCGCGCAAACAGCCGCGCCACGTCGAACTCGGGGCTCTTAGCGCACATGGCGCGCCACGCCAGGAAACCGGGCGTCAACGGCACATCGCCGGTAGCCAGGGTCGTGTTCATGGCCAGCAGACCGGTGTAACGTTCAGGCGCTTGCATGGGCAAGGTCAGCCCCAGCAGACCACCCCAATCCTGCACCACCAGCACCACATTCGTGAGTTCCAGCCGTTCGACCAATTCGAGCAGAACCTGGCGGTGCCAGGTAAAGGTATGGGCGGTGTCCTTCTTGGGTTTGTCGCTTTTGCCAAAACCCGGCATGTCAGGTGCCACCACCCTATGCCCGGCATTCAAGAAAATGGGGATCATCTTGCGGTACAGGTAGCTCCAGGCCGGGTTGCCGTGCAGGCACAAGAAAGTCCTGCGTGCATCGCGCGGACCTTCGTCCAGGTAGTGAAGGCGCAGACCGGCCAAAGCGGGCAGGTCACTCAAGTAGTGCGGCTGCCAGGGGTAGCCTGGCAGATTGGCAAACCGGGCCTCTGGCGTTCGGAGTGCGTCTTCGCGCACGGGGTTGCTGGTCATACGAGTCTCCTCACGCCTAGTGGCGAAAAACTGCTGCAACACGGCCGCGCATTCAGCCGCCATGACACCACCGGCTGCTGTGGTCTGGTGGTTGAGTGCTGCCTGCGCAAACAGGTTCAGCACCGAGCCCGCGGCACCGGTCTTTGGGTCTGGCGCACCAAATACCACCCGAGACAGGCGTGCGTGCAACATGGCACCGGCACACATGGCGCAGGGTTCGAGCGTCACATACAGCTCACAGCTATCGAGCCGGTAATTGCAAAGTGCCACCGCCGCCGCGCGCAGGGCAAGTATCTCGGCGTGTGCGGTCGGGTCGTGGCTGGCCACCGGCCCGTTGCGGCCAACCGCTATTACCTGGCCATCCTTCACCACCACTGCGCCCACCGGCACTTCACCCGCAGCACCTGCAAGACGCGCTTGCTCCAGTGCCAGTGCCATCATGGAAGCGTCTGTGGCAAGGTTCTTCACAGGCCAACCCGTATGCGGCGCAGTATCCTGCCAATGCCTCGATTCGTGGACTGGCTCATACCGACCCGACGTCGTGGTGCAGGCCGATACCGAGCTTGTCCATCCACTCACCCAGTGCGCGCTCGTTGTCGTTACCCGCAGCGTAGCCCGCGCGCATTTTGGCGTGGGCCTCCTTGCGGTGCTGGTTCAGTTTGAGTTTGCACTGCAGGCTCTGTACGTGCAGTTCAAACGCGACGATGCCAGCGAGCATTTTGTGCTGGTACTCGGTGCCCAGTGCCAGCCACTGCTGTATGTAGGGCAGGTCGTGGTCGCCAATCAATTTCTTGAGCAGGCGGTCTTTGGCCAGCGGCTCTTCGAGTAGCGTGACCTGCACCGTGCAATGCACCGCCAGGTAGTTCCAGGTCGGCACACGCACCAGGTCCGGGTAGACACTGGGCGACATATAGGCATGTGGCCCGAGAAACGTCACTACCGCCGTGGGCCGCGCCTGCAGGTAACGCCAATGCGGGTTAGGTTTGGCGCAATGCCCCAGCAGCACCAGCGCTTCGCCGCGCTCCTCCAGATGCAGCGGAACATGCGAGACAAACGGCAAGCCGTCGTCGTCATTGCTGATCAGGCTGGCCAGTGGATGGGCTCGCATCAACCCGATAGCCAGTGCGCGCTCTTTGGCGTTGAAGTGGGGCGGGAGGTACATGGTGGGGGACTTTAGCGCACCTTACTGGCACCAGGAAGTCAAGCAAGGAGAGCCGCGCCGAACACAGCACCACCCATCAGCCCGGAGGCGGACCCTTCGCGGACGCAGAGGCCTTCTCCGCTTCCCGACGCCGCGTGTACCAAAGCATCAGCGGCGTGACCGAAATGCCATGCGCCACGATGGACGCGGCCACCACGATGACGGTGATGGTCACCATCTGTTCAGCCAGCGCACGTTCCAGACCGTGGTTGATGGCATACATCAGGTAATAAATGGAGCCGATGCCGCGGATGCCGAACCATGCCATCAGGGCGCGCTGTGAACGCGTCGAGCGCGAGCCCAGCAAACCCAGGCCCACGCCCAGGGGTCGGATAACCAGCAACAGCACCGGCACAAACCACCACCCGGCGGCTGGCCACACGAGGTAAGAAAGCATTGCCCCGATAACCAGCACCATGGCGATCTCACCAATGCGTTCGATCTGCTCGTCAAAGCCCAGCACCGCATGGGTCATGTAGTTGGCGGCATGTCGGGGGTCGGTGGCCACCTCCGCTTCCGCGTCGCCGCTGGACGTACCGTAGGCGTCCTGGATGGCCTCATGCAGCGCCACTTTGTCGTCTGGCTGGTCCTCGATCCGGCGCAGCGCCAGCGCGGCCGCAAACACCGCAAGGAAACCATACGTGTGCAACAGCAGCGCGACCCCGTAGGCCAGCGCAATCAGGCCGAGTGCAAGAAACTGGTCCAAGCCTACGCCCTCCTTATAGTGCACGCGCAGGTAGAGCACCAGCTTGCCCACCAAGTAACCCAACAATGCGCCGACCGCGAGCCCTCCCAGCACGGCCCAGAACAGGTCCACCAGCACCCAGCGCCAGCCGCCCGTGCCCAGTCCGTGCAGACCGAGCAAACCCAGACCCAGCATCACAAACGGGAATGCCGCCCCATCGTTGAGCCCGCCTTCTCCGGTCAGGGCAAAGCGCAGGCGGTCGCGGTCGGCCGCGTCCTCCACCTGCACATCCGATGCCAGCACCGGATCTGTGGGTGCCAGGATGGCACCCAGCAACACCGCCGCACCCAGCGACAGGCCCAGCCCCCAGACACCCGCAACGGCAATTAGTGCGATGGTCAGCAGCATGGAGGTAATGGCCAGGCGCAACGGCAGGTGCCAGCGCGCGTCTCGCAGCGGCACACTGAGCTTGAGTCCGGTGACGAACAGTGATATCAGCACCACGATCTCGGCCATCTGCTCCAGCAGTTTTGAATGTGCAAATGGATCGGGATCGAGCAACTCCAGGCCCGCAGGCCCCAGGCCAAAACCAACCACCAGATACAGCATCGGGGTCGAGAGAGGCAGGCGCCTGAGAAACGAGGCACCCAGCGCCATGGTGATCAGCAGCACACCGACGATGGCGCACCAGAGGGCAAATGTCATGACCGGGATCGCTCTGGGCAGTGGGGATGGTGCATGCGCTATCTTGTACCATTTCCGCAGCAGCTCGCATCAGCGGTGGTAAAGGCATGTAGCGCCAGGTTACAGGTCTTCGGCGCATGGCGCATGGCGCAGGGCTTATGGAGGCGGTGCGGCCTGAGGAAACAAACGCTCCTCGTAAACAGATGGGGCGCTACAGCATCACCAGCCATTGCGCCACTACCGCATGCGCAAGCACCCGCCCACTCTTCCCTTCACCACACCCCTTCAGCTCCCCATCCACCCACTCGACACGCAATATCAAGAGAAAAACGCCATCGTGCGTACTTCAATACTTTCGCGCTTTTGCGCGTCAGGGCGCGTGGTGGGGTCTTCGAAGGCTGTGTGCCCCATAAAACGGGCGCGACCATCGGTGAGGGAGTCGTAGGTCTTTAGCAGCAACGCCTGATCGGGCTGCATGTTTGAGAAGTAGTACCAGCGATGCTGCGGCGAATGTCGCATGACATAGATTTCGCCCGTGCGCTCCTGGTACTTGAGGTCCATGCGCAGCATGTCGCCATCGGTATGCGTGGTGGCGTCACACATGGCCAGTGGCAGCTCTTCGACCGGGCGTGTCAGCGGCTTCCAAACGTTGTAAAACGCAACCCGCCGCCTGAGCAATTCATCTGCCTCGTTGGGCAACAGGTCACGCACCCGTTGCGGCCCACTGGCTACCGTGTAGTCGCTGTGCACCAGCATCACCGCTGGCCGCTGCACGGTTGTCTGCACGGCCAGATCAGCGGGTAGCCGTTTGCGGATAGTGTGGTCAAACACCAGCACGCGCGCCGCGCCCGAATGCTGCTTCACAAACGCAATCACCTGAGCGTAAAACGCATTTTTCACCGCCTCATCGTCATTGAAAAGCTGAAACGAAGGATC
>JANOCN010000840.1:0-3546 GCA_031412185.1 Betaproteobacteria bacterium
CCCAGGATGATGAACAGGATCATTCCCGAGATGCCAGCAGTGCCCTTGAGCGCCCTCATAACGGCTGCCCACGTTAGCGCGCGGTAACACAGGGCAAGCAGCATGGTCGCAAAGGCGCCCAACGCGGCACATTCGGTTGGCGTGGCCCAGCCAGCAGCCAGTGCGCCGACTACCACGCCAAAAATCGACAGCGTGGGCAGCACGTAGCCAAAGAACAGGCGCCAGCGCGCCCAACCGCGGTACTGCACCGGTTGCCGGTCGGGTGGCGCCAAATGCGGACTGATACTGACCCGGATGATGATCCACAGCACAAAAACAATCGACAGAATGAGGCCTGGTACCACACCGCCGATCAACAGCTTGGAAATCGAGATTCCCGACAGCGACCCCAGCAACACGGTCAGCGCCGAAGGTGGAATCAGCATGTCCACCGCACCGATCGCCATGATCGGCCCGGTGGCTATGGTCGGGTGGTAGCCGCGCGCCAGCATGACAGGCAACATCAATGACCCGAGCATCGCGGTGGTCGCGATGGTCGAGCCCGAGATTGCCGAAAACACCGTGCCTGCGACCACCGCGACCACCGCCAGGCGACCCGGAACGCGCACGATCAAGCGCTCGATGCCTTCGATCACCTTCAAAGCCAGTCCCGTATGGAACAGGATCTCGCCCATCAGCACAAACAGTGGGATCGGCGTCAACGAAAACGCCGCGACCGAGCTTACGCTGCTGCGCGTGAGTTGCACCAGGCCGGGTTCGCCCCCCATGTAGATCCATGCGCCCAGGATATTGATGGCGATGAACGTCAGCGCTACCGGCATGCCGATAAACAGCAAAACCGTGGAGCCGCCCAGCATCAGCCAGGCGGCGTTTCCCCAATCCGTCATCTGACGACCACGCTTGTGGCTTCGCCGCTCTTCGAGAACACTGCGTGTACCGCGCTGCCCCCTAGCTTCTTACCGCGCTTGGAGTGATGGCTGATTGGACTACCCTGCGCGCTGTGCGCTGCGATGCTCTGAGCCTTCGGAACGACCGGGCGGCTCATGCAGCGCTCACTGCCTCTTTGCGCGGGCCGGGCTCGCCGCGCTGCAACCGGATCATCCGGAAGACCATCTCCACGGCCAACAGGATGAATACCACCGGCAGGGGCGACAGCGCCCACCACTCCGGCGTGACCAGGGTCTTGATGTTTACCGCGCCTGCCCTGTAGCTGGACCACGCAGCCTGTGCGCCAAACCAGGCGATCACCAGGCAGCAGGCCAATCCGATCACGTCGCCGATCCACTCCAGGCTCCATGCCAACTGGCGCGGGATCGCCAACAGCACGATGTCGACACGAATGTGTTGCCCCTGGCGCAGCAGCCACGGTGCCACGCACATGGTGATCAGGTAGAGCATCAGCTCCGACACTTCGTTGCTCCACGGCAAACCGCGCGGCAAACCCGGAACCGCCAAATTTCGCAGTGCCACATCGGCCACGATGATCAGCATCATGGCCATGAGCAGCACGCATCCGAGCAGGGCAAGAGCGCCCAGGAGTCTGCCGTAGTGCCAAGACAGCCGGTCAACCATGCATTACCCGGACGCCGCGCCCAAGTGTGAAACAGCGGATGCAGCGGGCGTTTCGCGCTTCATCTGGAAAATAGTGCCTTGAATCGGGCGGCGATCTCCGGGCTCTGCTTGATGGCACCAGCCCAGGCGACATCGTAGGCCTTGTCGCGAAAGGCCTTGGCAGTAGCCGGATCGAACTTGATCGCCTGAATGCCGGCCTTTTCCTGGCGCGCGGTCTCTTCGGTCGTGTAGCTGGCCCAGAAGCCATTCTCGGCCTCCAGGGCGAGCAATTGCCGGGTCAGGTAGCTGCGCTGAATATCGGTGAGCTTCTGGTAGGCCGGCAGATTCATGATGAGTGACACCTCGGCGTCATAGAAACCGGGGTCGACACGGAACTTGGTCTTCTCCTGCCAATTCAGGTCGAAGATGCCGCCAATCGGCCAGCCATAACCATCCACCACACCGCGCTCCAGTGCCGTGTAGACCTCCCCCGGCGGCGTGGTGATGACGGTGGCATTCAGCGCCTGGAAAAAATCGCGGTACACCGGGGTGATGCGGATTTTCAGGCCGGTCAGATCGGGCTTGTCGATCTTCTTGGTGGTGTAGATGTGAAACGGCTGGTTCTCCACCATGCGCGCCAGGTACTGCATGTTCGCTTTCTCGTTCCAGACCTTGTTGATGGCGTCGAACGCGCCGTTCTTGCGTTGTTCGGCCACCGGCATCTGCGTGAGCTTAAGGAAGTCGGACTCCGGCATGACGTTGGTGTAAAACGCGCCGGTATTCAACGCCATGTCCACCACGCCGGTTTTCACCGCATTGCCTGCCTCAAAGGATGGGATTGCCCTGGGGCCTCCAAGGAAATTGATCTGCAAGACGCCCTTGCCTTCAGCATTCACCTTCTGTATCCACGGTTGCAGACGCTGCACGTAAATGCCGTTCTCGGCAAACGCGCTGACCAGACGAAGCGTCACTTCCTGGGCCGGGGCACCGAGCGAGAAAGTTGCTGCCACCAGTACTGCGGCGGTCTTCAAGAAGCTGATTTTCATGGGGTCTGTCTCCGGTGAGTAATTGGTCAATGATGATGCGGTTTGCTGAAATGCCAGTCAATACGGGATAACACGGCGTGTCAAAGATTGAGAGGCGGCCGAAGATGCCGACGCGAAGCTCCTACTGCCGTCATTCAGGACGGATGCCGGCCGCCTTCACGACCTTGCTCCATTTTTCGAGGTCGCGGGTGATGGTCTCGCGGACCTGCTCTGAGTTTCCGATCGACATTTCATAACCGAGGGGCAACAGACGCGCTTGAACATCCGGCTGCTGAAATATTCCTTGCAGCTCGGCCGACAGTTGCTGGACGATAGCCGGTGGCGTGCCAGCAGGCGCAAGAATGCCGTACCAGGCGCTGACCTCGTAACCAGGCACGGTTTCGGAGATGACTGGCGCATCCTTCTGCGATGCGATCCGCTTCGGCTCGGCGAGGGCCAAGCCGCGCAGCTTGCCGGCGGTCACGAAGGGCAGCGCCACGTTGACGGTAGCCCACATGACCTGCACTTGACCGCTCATCACGTCAGTGATTGCAGGTATCGAGCCACGGTACGGAATATGCACCATATAGGTACCGGTCATCGACTTGAACAACTCCGTGCCCAGGTGATGCGGCGTACCAATGCCAGGTGTCGCGTAAGAAAGTTTTCCTGGATTAGCTTTGGCGTAGGCGATTAACTCTGGTATGTTCTTTACCGGCAGGTCGTTGTTGACAACCACATAGAACGGCGTTGTTGCAATCATGGCAACGGGTGCGAAATCGCGCTGGGTGTCGAACGGTATCTTGGCGAAGATGAACGGATTCATCGTCAGTGTGTTGGTGCCGAGCAAGATCGTATGGCCGTCGGGTGGTGCCTTGGCGACGAAATCGGCGCCCAGATTGCCTCCAGCGCCGGGGCGGTTGTCGACAATCACCGGCTGGCCCCACTTCTCAAGGAATTTTTGGCTGAT
>JANOCN010000841.1:0-6329 GCA_031412185.1 Betaproteobacteria bacterium
CGGCGGCCGGCTGCGCCAGCAGGTGCTCCATACCCACTTGCCGGGCCACGCTGCGCGCATGTTCCCAGGCCAGGGCGCGGTATGGTCCGCACATTCCAGATCACGCAGCCGTTTGCCAAACTTACCGTGCATGAAAATATTGCAGTAGGTGCGTACCAGAAGTTCAGCCAACGCGCCCTGGCCTGGGAACATGCGCGCAGCGTGGCCCGGCAAGTGGGTATGGAGCACCTGCTGGCGCAGCCGGCCGCCGATCTCACCGTCGCAGGGCGCAAGCGGCTGGAACTGGCCCGGGCGCTGGCCACCTCACCCAAACTGCTGCTGCTCGACGAAGTGATGGCCGGCTTGAATCCATCGGAGATTCTGGAGATCATCGCGATCATCCGCCGCATTCGCGACAGCGGTGTCACGGTGCTGCTGATCGAACACGTGATGCACGCGGTGATGAGCCTGTCAGACCACATTTACGTGTTGTCGTACGGCAAGATCATTGCCGAAGGCAAACCGCAGGAAGTGGTGAACAACCGCGCGGTAGTCGAGGCCTACCTGGGGCGCGGCAGTGCCGCGCCTGAACCCGATGCGGTGGCCGGAGCGACGCATGCTTGAAATCCGCAAGTTGCACGCCGGGTACGGAAGCGTCGAGATCCTGCGTGGCATTGACCTGGACGTCGGCAAAGGCGAGATCATTGCCGTGCTGGGATCCAACGGCGTCGGCAAGTCCACGCTAAACAACAACATTTCGGCGCTGTACCGGCCGTTTTCGGGTTCGATCAAGTTCGAGGGCAGCGAACTGGTAGGCCTGAGTTCGGTGGAGGTGGTTAAACGCGGGGTAATCCACGTACCCGAGGGGCGGCGCGTTTTCCCGAACCTGAACGTGCGCGAAAATCTGGAGCTGGGCAGCCTGGTGCGTGGCAAAGCCCAGCGCAGCCAGAACATGGAGAAGGTGGTGGCCATCTTTCCCCGTCTCAAGGAGCGGTTCGCCCAGTCTGCAGGTACGCTGTCGGGCGGCGAGCAGCAGATGCTCGCAATTGGACGCGGCCTGATGTCAGAGCCGGTGTTGCTCATCATGGACGAGCCTTCGCTGGGCTTGTCGCCCCTGCTGGTCGAAGAGATGTTTGCGCTGATCCGGCGCATCAACCAGGCCGGCCAGTCGATACTGCTGATGGAACAAAATGCCGTGCAGTCGCTGGCCATTGCCCACCGTGCCTACATCATCGAGAACGGCACCGTGGCGATGCAAGGCGTGGCCGGAGAACTGGCGCGCGATCCCAACCTGCGCAAGAACTACCTGGGGCTCTGAAGCATGGAACACGGCCCCCTGTCCGAAATGCACGGCCGCTGCGCGCTCGTCACGGGTGCCGGCTCTGGCATCGGCTTGGCTACCGCCCGTGTCCTGTATGGCCAAGGTGCGCGCATCGCCGCTGCGGTGCAGCACGATTCGCAGACAGCTGTAGTGCTGCAGCATCTGCCGCAGGCTGTGGTGCTGGTGCAGGACTTGCTGGATGCTGAAGGCACCGCGGCGTTGCCTGCGCGTGCCGCGAAAGCGCTTGGCGCTCTGGACGCGGTAGCCGCATGTGCAGGCATTTTCTACAAAAAACCGTCTGATGACACGACGCTGGATGAATGGGGCCAGACCCTGGCGCTCAATCTGAGTTCCACGTTTGTCCTGGTACGCGCTGCGATTGCAGAAATGCGCAAGACCCCCGGGCTGGATTCCAGCGTGGTCGTCATCACCAGCCAGATCGGTCTCGTCGGCCATGCCAGCGGTGCGGCCTACGCCGCCTCAAAGGCCGGGCTCAATGGTTTGGTGAGGTCACTGGCACTTGAGTGGGCAACCCAAGGAATCCGCATCAACGCGGTCGGGCCGGGGCCGGTGGAGACCGCCATGCTGGCCACTACCCTGGCTGATCCGAAGGCTCTGGCCGCCATGCGCCAGAGTATTCCGATGGGGCGCCTGGGCCAGCCCCAGGAAATCGGAGAACTGGTGAGTTTTCTGTTATCGCGCCGGGCCTCTTTCGTCACCGGGCAGGTGGTCTGCGCCGATGGTGGTTTTACAGCGCGTTAGTGCACACCGCCATGCCCTCCCTACCAACCACTGCGCTGGTCGCGCTGGCCCAGGTTGTCCGCAGCAAGAATGCCGGCCCAACCCAACTCACGATTGACGTCTTCTTCCATGATATCCAGGGCTTTGACGCAGCGGTAGCCAGCCCGGCACTTTCGCGTGACGCGGTAGCTGCACTGTATGAGGCCAATCCGGCAGCGGTCGAGCGTCATCTGCTGCCGGCTATTCTTGCGCTCAAGTTCTCCATGCCACGGCGACTCTGCGCTGGCGATCCGGGCGACGGCGACGTCTACGGCGCGCAGCAACATGCACCGCTGCTGGGAGTGCTAATTTGACTGCCGTACAGGAACTGTTGCGCCGGCACCGCCCCGGCGGCGAGCCACTGCGGGTGCTGGCAGCGTCCGGGCAACTGGGTTATGGCATACCCTTGCCTGCGCTGCAGCGCGGCCTTGCGCGCAAGCCCGACTTCATCGGATGCGACATGGGTTCCATCGACCCCGGTCCCTACTACCTTGGTTCCGGCACCATGGCTGCGCCACCGCTGATGGTGCTGCGCGACCTCGCGCTGGTGCTGGACGCAGCACTCTCGCTGGGTATCCCGCTCATCATCGGAAGTGCCGGCACTGCCGGTGCGCGCCCGCATCTGGACGCCACCATCGCCATGGTGCAGCAAATAGCGCGCGAGAAGTCGTACAACTTCCGCCTCACCACTGTCGCGACCGATTTGCCCAGCGCGCAGTTGGTCACGGCATTGGGCGCCGGGGCACTCCAGCCCATAGGAGCGATGACCGTGCCGACTGAGGCCGGGATCTTGTCGTGTTGCCACATAGTCGGCCAATGCGGCAGCGAAACCCTGGCGCGTGCGCTGCGCGAACCTACCGATGTGCTGATCGCAGGGCGTGCCTGCGACACCGCCATATTTGCCACCCTGCCCGAAATGCTCGGTTACCCGGTGGCCCTGTGCCTGCAGATGGCCAAGATAATCGAATGTACCTCGCTGTGTTGCAAGCCCGGCGGGCGCGACGCGATGCTGGCCGAGTTGAGCCTCGAGAGCTTCACCCTGGAGAGCATGAATCCAGATGCACACGCCACCCCGGCATCGGTGGCGGCGCACGCACTTTACGAGCAGGCGGATCCGTTCCGGGTGGAAGAACCCACCGGAACACTGATGCTGCAAAACGCCCGTTATGAAGCGCTGGATGCGCACCGCACGCGCGTCAGTGGTGCGGTGTTCGTGCCGCGTCCCAAACCCACACTCAAAGTTGAAGGTGCCAGCCGGGTCGGCGCGCGTGCCGTGCTGATCGCGGGAGTGGCCGACCCCACGTTGCTGGGCCAGTTGCCCGAGGTGATCGCCGCCGTGGAATACAAGGTCCGCCTGCTGCTGCCAGGCAATTGGTCGCTGTACCCGCATATTTACGGACAGGGTGCCGTACGCCAATTGCAGCGCACGCAACACAGCACGCATGAGGCCGGACTGGTGATCGAGTTCATCGCCAGCGATGCCGCACTGGCGCGCACCGCAGCGGCCGTATTCAAGCAAAACCTGCTGCACCACAGCTTCCCGGGCCGGGTCTGCACCGCAGGAAATCTGGCATTTGCATTCACTCCCAGCGAGCTCGACGCCAACGACGCGTACCGATTTGTGCTCTACCACGTGTTGCACGATGCGCCGCTGCACGACTTGTTCACGATTGACAGCGTGCAGGTGGGTCACGACGCCAGGCACCCCGTACACTGAAACCGGTCCATGGCCACCACCCTGCCGCTGCCCAAATACCACCAGGTCTACCTGGTGCTGCGCGAACAACTGCAGGAGGGCCAATTTGCCAACGGTTTGCCGGCCGAATTGGTGCTGAGCAAACAGTTCGGTGCCGGCCGCGTCACGGTGCGCCGCGCGCTCGAGCAACTCGCAACAGAGGGCCTGATCATCCGCCAAGCTGGTCGCGGCACCCGACCGGCGCCGGACCGGGTCGGCCGGTCTGCCGGGCACCTCGACCAAAGCGGCAAAACGCGCCCGACCCGTCTCACCGGTCTGCTGGAAAAAATTGTCAGCATGAGTTTGCGTACCACCGTTCAGGTGCTGGAGTGGCGCACCGTCAGCGCTTCGGGCAGCGTGGCCGCCGCTTTGCAGGTAGACGCAGGCTCCAAAGTCCGCAGAGGGGTGCGCCGGCGCAGCCTGTCAAACGGGCCGCTGTCGTACATCACCACCTACGTGCCAGAGCACCTGGCGTCGGGTTTCGGGCGGCGCGAGCTGGCCCAGAAGCCGATTCTTCGCCTGCTCGAAGAATCCGGCGTCGATCTCGGCCGGGCGCACCAGACGGTCTCGGCGCGCCAGGCCGATGCGGTAGTCGCCGCAGCGTTGGAGGTCGCCGTAGGCACGGCATTGCTGTCGGTGCGCCGGCTGGTATACGACACCAAAGACCGGCCGGTGCAGTGGTTGCACGGCCTGTACCGGCCGGACCGCTACGAATACCAGATGGAGATATCGCAGGTGGGCAGCAGCGACGCCACAATTCTGGTCAGCGAGAACCTGTCGGGCTGACCCGCAGTTGCCCCACCCGCCATGGACCCGCGACCCAGCCACCACCCGCAGCCGCCCAGCACGTTGGCGCAGAAACTCATCGCACGTGCGGCAGGACGCGCGCACGTGGAGCCGGGCGAGATCGTCAACTGCGCTGTCGACCTGGCGATGTTCCACGACTCCTCGGGTCCGCGCAGACTCAAACCGATGCTCGAAGAGCTCGGTGCGTCGATCTGGGATAAATCCAAGGTAGTGCTGGTGATGGACCACTACGTGCCCGAGCAGGACGACGATTCACGGCGCATCGTACGCATTGCGCGCGACTGGGCGCGCGAGCAGGCACTGCCGCACGTGTACGACAGCATCGGCATTTGCCATGTGGTGCTGCCGCAAAAAGGCCATGTCCGCCCCGGCATGTTCTGCGTCGGTGGCGACTCGCATTCACCCACCGGCGGCGCTTTTGGGGCCTACATGTTTGGTATCGGCAGTACCGAGATGCTGGGTGTCATGGTCACTGGCGAAATCTGGCTGCGCGTGCCAGACACCCTGCGTATGCAATGGCAGCATCGCCTCGGCCTCGGTGTCACCGCCAAAGACATGATGCTGCACATGATTGGTAGCCTGGGCATGAACGGCGGGCACTACCAGGCGGTGGAGTTTTGCGGCAGTGCGGTACAGGCGCTGTCGATGCAGGAGCGCATGACCCTGTCCAACATGAGCGCCGAACTCGGTGCCCAGGCCGGCCTGATCGCGCCCGATGCCACCACGCGCGATTGGCTTGCGAGTGTGGGGGTCACCGGCCTGGACACCACACCCTGGTTTACCGATGCCGACGCACCCGCAAGCACCCAGACCTTTGACGCAGCCACTCTGGCACCGCAGGTTGCCGCGCCGCACAGCCCAGCCAACACGCAGGCGGTTGGCGAGTTTGCGAGCGTACCGGTGGACGTGGCCTACATCGGTGCCTGCACCGGGGCCAAGCTCGACGATCTGCGCGCTGCAGCGCAGGTAATGCGCGGCCAGCGGGTCGCAGCGGGCGTGCGCCTGATGGTGGCACCGGCCAGCCTGCAGGACCAGTCGATGGCGCAGGACCAAGGCATCATGGATGCATTGCGCCAGGCCGGTGCCGAGGTTCTGCCGACTGCCTGCGGGGCCTGCTCCGGCTATGGCGGCGTAATGCCGGACGGTGCCACCGTGATTGCCACCACCGCGCGCAACTTCAAGGGCCGCATGGGTTCGGCCACCGCACAGGTCTACCTGGCCTCCCCCTACACGGTGGCGGCATCCGCACTGCGCGGACGCATCACCGACCCGCGTGAGGTGTTGCAATGAACGTTGAGCAGGCGACGCCTGAATACGGCCCGGTGATGGGTGTGTTGGTGCCGCAGGCCAACACCACCGTTGAGCCGGAGATGCAACTGCTGTTGCGGGCTGGTCAGGACTGCACCATACTCAGCGCGCGCATGCACAGCGGATCGCCCGACGCGCGCCAGCGCCTGCTCGACTACTTCGACCAGCTCGGCGCAACGCTGGAGCAATTCGACACGGCACCGCTGCAGGTGGCGGGTTTTGCCTGCACTGGCTCCAGTTACCTGGTTGGCCACGACCAAGAAACTGCTGGCCTGCGAAAGCTCAGCGCGGCGCGCGGGTATCCGGTTTTGTCGGCGGCGTTGTCGATCCGCCAGGCGCTGGATACACTGGGCGTGCGGCGCATTGCGCTGCTTTCCCCCTACCCCGCGTGGTTGTCGC
>JANOCN010000842.1:0-9024 GCA_031412185.1 Betaproteobacteria bacterium
GCCAAAAGTCGGGTTTTGATGTTCCGAGACAAGTATCACCCGGCCCTACGCGCCCCGACCCGCGATACTGGCAATAGTCGCCAGCAGCTCAGACGCGTCCACTGGCTTGGTCAGGTGTGCGGCAAAGCCTGCCCGCAGCGCCTGCGTCCGGTCCTGCGAACGCGCGAATGCCGTCAGCGCTATAGCGGGCAGACGGCCGCCATTCGATACCCCACGAGCGCGTACGCGTCTGAGCAACTCATAGCCATCGACATCGGGCATGCCGATATCACTTACCAATATGTCAGGGCGGTGTGTATCGACCAGCGCCAGTGCTTCGTCAGCATTGCCCGCTGCAAAAACCGTGGCCTCGCTTTCCAACAAGACCCGGCACACCAGATCCCGACCGTCTGCATCATCATCCACAACGAGAATTCTGAGCCCCGCCAGATCCACCGCGACGAAAGCCTCGGGCTCCCGGGCCGCGCGCGGATGCTGGCGGTGTTCAGCTGGGCCGTAGCCTCGAACCAAAGGTACCGGCAAGTGGACGCAGAAGGCGGTACCACGCCCTTCCCCTTCGCTCGCGGCCCTGACGGTCCCCCCATGGAGTTCCACCAGGCTTTTCACTATTGACAAGCCGAGTCCGAGCCCACCGTACTTCCTCGTGGTGGATGCATCCTCCTGCCTGAAACGATCAAATACATGCGGGAGAAATTCTGGCTTGATGCCGATTCCGCTGTCTGCCACCGTGATCTCCACATGCGAATTCACGCGCTCCAGCAGCACCTGCACTTTGCCGCCCCGCGGAGTGAACTTGACTGCATTGGAAATCAGGTTGCTCATAACTTGCTGCAGCCGGCCAGGATCTCCCGGGATGGCACCAACCGACGGGTCCAGTATCCGTTCAATGCGTACTCCCTTGCCTTGCGCGCTGGGCGCAGCATTCTCCAGTGCGGCTTCAATGATCAGGATCGGGGAGACCGGCTGGATGTCCAGGCGCACCTTGCCCGACGTGATGCGGTTCATGTCGAGAAGGTCGTCGATCAGCTGTATTTGCAAGCGGGAATTTCGTTCTATGGTGTCCAGCCCCTTCTTGAGTTCCTCCGCGCTCTGGCTACCGCGCCGCAGAATCTGCGTCCAGCCCATGATGGCGCTGAGCGGAGTGCGCAATTCGTGCGACAACGTGGACAGGAAATCGTCCTTGAGCGCGCTCATTCGTTCAGCAAGATTGCGCGCACTGCGCTCGCTGTCCAGAAGTTGCTGGCGCTCTTCAGCCGCACGTTGAACAGCCTCGTACATTCGCGCATTGTCCAGCGCCACTGCAGCCTGCGCTGCGACACCGGCAATGATCTGCTCGCTGCGGGCACTGAACATCCTGGGCTCTGGATGGCTGAATAACAAGCCACCAATCATCTCGCCCGAACGCGAGACTACCGGCACGGCAAGATAACTGGTAGCGGCCAAAAGGCCAGGCGACATGCTGTCCTGGGATGTCCAGGGCACGTAGCGCAGATCTTGCTTGATGTCGTCGCAGCGGATCGACTTGTGACCCCGGAAAACGGGACCAAGTAACGCCTGGGCAAGCGGCTCACATCTCTCGAATTCTTCTCGCGACGCACCCGACAGCGCGTAAAGCAGCACCGTAGTGCTCTGCGAATCGGTGACGTTGTAGAAGAATGCCCCAGTTTTCGCGCCACTAATCTCCTTACCAGCATCTGTAACACCTTGAACCACCACGCGAAGGTCCAAATTGGCTGCGAGATCACTTCCAATGCGGTTCAAGATGGCCAACACACGTGTCTCGTCGCGCAGCGCTTCTTCGGCCCTGCGATGCTCGGTGGTGTCCCGAAATGTCCAGACGCGCCCCACTATGCGGCCGTCCACCACCTGGGGGCGAGAATGCCGCTCGATCACGCGCCCATCCAGGGGCGTCAGCACGTCAAATGTTGTCAGCGGCGCCTCGCGGTTTATCTCGCCTACCCTCGCCTTTACCTCGTCAGGCGCAGCAAACAGACTGGCAATGCCATCCATCAGGCCACCGTGGTCCTTCGCCATGAGCGCTTTGGCGGAAGGCTGCCACATCTCGACGAAACGCAGGTTGAAGCTCGTAACCGTGGAAGTCTCATCGGTTACCAAGATGCCATCGGTTGCGGAATCCAGCGTCGCCTTCATCATCGCGAGCGAGTGAGCGAGCTCGCCGGTTTTTTGTTGCAGGGAATCACGCACCTGTACCAGATCCTGCTCGGCCCGCTGGCGTGCCTTGAAAATGGTCGAGGCGTTGCGCAACGCCACCTCTTTGAGTTGCGCCTCTTCGTCCTCCCTGGACATTTCAGTTCCCGAGAATGTTCAGAGCCAGCGCAGTACCGCGCACCCGCGCGGCAATCTTGGCGAACGCCGTATCCCGGCTTGTAGACGTGTCATCGGAGAAAGGCGAGAAACCGCAGTCGTCCGTGGTGCCCAACTGCTCGGGTGAGATGTACCTCGCCGCTTCCAGTACGCGGTCACGTACAACCTCTTCAGTCTCAATGCGCGGGTCAATCGGGGCAACGACCCCCACAAACACCCGCTGATCTGCACGTACACATCGGCGGATGATCTCCAGTACCCGGACGCGGTCAGGCTCCCCAGCCAGGGCCACGTAGAAATTGCCGACGTTGAGCTCAAACAGGCTCGGCAGCAACTGTTCGTAGTCGACATCAGCGCTGTGTGTCGAGTCGCGGTCTCCACCCGGGCAGGTGTGTACACCCAGGAGTTGGCGGTCCGCTGGAGAAAAGCGCGCCAGCGCCAGATTGTTCAAGTCAATGAAGCTGTTGAGCAGCATCCCGGAAGGGTCGATCTTCATCGCCAGACGGCCTTCTGTGAAGTCTATCTGCACTTTATGCGCACCTTTTTGCAGACAGCGCCGTATTTCCGTCTCGTGCTCCCGCAGCAGGTCTTCAATGAACTCATCGCGCGAGTAGTTGGGCAGGCCGTCTGGCGGATACATCAGGCTCAAAGCCGAAGGGGAAATGATTGCCTGCTTGATGGGAAGCGTTGAGTACTGCCGCGCCGTGTCGATGAAGGAGTCAGCGTAGCGCTTGTACCGGAAGGGCCCCGCTGTCAAACGCGGCATGCGCCGGGTGTGCCCGGCGGCAAAGGGAATTTTGAACCCGTCTGGCGCGGTATTTCGCAAACCATGCACGCAGTAGGTCCAGAAGTTGTGATACTTCCGTTGCTCCCCGTCTGTGATGACGGGTGAGCCGGTTGCCTCCAGTCGCTCCACCGTGTCCTTGACTGCGGCCTGGTACATATCCTCCAGCGCCGGATCATCGTTGTGCCCGGTAAGCGCGATGGCCTCCATCAATTCGGTGGGCCTGGGGATGCTTCCAATCGGCTCGGTAGGAATATGCATCGCTAAATCATACGACCTTTGATTGCGCTAGATCCGCAAGCCTTTGGGCAGCGGAAACTTGACCGTCTCCTCTATGCCGGGCAGCTTGCGCACCGACACGGCACCGAAATCCTTGATGCGATCCATCACCTGGCGCACCAACACTTCGGGCGCCGAAGCACCGGCAGTGAGGCCGACCCGCTGGCGACCTTCGAACCAGTGCGCTTGCAATTCGTCGGCGCTGTCGACCATGTAACTTTCGGTGCCTAGTTTGTGTGCCACCTCGCGCAGACGGTTGCTGTTGGAACTAGTTGGGCTACCCACCACAATCACGATATCCACCTGCGGGCTCAGCATCTTGACGGCGTCTTGGCGGTTTTGTGTGGCGTAGCATATGTCCTGCTGCTTGGGCTCGCGCACCAGTGGGAAACGGGCCTTCACAGCGGCGGCGATCCCGGCCGCGTCGTCCACGCTGAGCGTGGTTTGCGTCACCACGGCGAGTTTGTCGGTCTGGGACGGCTGCACCCGAGCCACCCCAGCCACATCCTCCACCAGGTGGATGCCGGCCTCCAGCTGCCCCATGGTGCCCTCGACCTCGGGGTGGCCCTTGTGGCCAATCATGATGAACTCATACCCCTCTTTATGCAGCTTGGCCACTTCGACATGCACCTTGGTCACCAACGGGCAGGTGGCATCGAATATCTGGAATCCCCGAGCGCGCGCCTCGTCCTGGATGGCGCGGCTCACCCCATGGGCCGAGAACACCAGCGTCGCACCGGCAGGCACGTCGTCGAGTTCTTCAATAAAAATCGCGCCTTTGGTTTTCAGGTCGTTGACGACATAGGTGTTGTGCACGATCTCGTGGCGCACATAAATCGGCGCGCCGAATTTGGCGAGGGCACGCTCCACGATTTCAATCGCCCGGTCGACCCCGGCGCAAAAGCCGCGCGGCTCCGCCAGCACGATCTCCTGGGGCGGCCCGGCGGGAAATTGCGCATCCAGAGTGCCGGCGTCGCTCACAACACACCAATCAGGTGTACTTCAAACGCTACCGGCTGGCCGGCCAGCGGGTGGTTGAAGTCAAACAACACTGCGTCGCCACTTTCGCCATTGCCCACGCGCACCACCGCACCTGCATAACTGCCCTGTCCATCGGGTGTAGGGAACTGCACCACATCGCCAGCCTGGTAAGTCTCCGCCCGGTCGCCCAACTGGTCGAGCAGCTTGCGCGCGACCCACTGCTGCATGTCGGGCTTGCGTTCGCCAAATGCGGCACCCGCTGGCAGATCGAACACCGAACGTTCGCCTTCCCGCATGCCGATCAGGCACTGCTCAACAGCAGGCGACAACTCTCCCGTGCCCAATGACAAGGTGGCAGGCTGGGCTGCGAAAGTATTGATGACATCACCGCTCGGCCCGCCAAGGCGGTAATGCAGCGTGAGAAACGAGTCCGGCTGGACGGTAGGGGTGGAAGACGGCATGGCGATCCCGATGAATAGGTCCTATTGTAGAAAGCCACCCACTCCACCTTCATCGGGACAAAAATTGCTGTTGCACCGGGAATGGTCGAATCAATGTCACGGTAGTTTCCCCTGCACCCCCTGCACCAGCCAGTTCATCGAGAGAATCTGCGCATCATTGAGGGACTGCCCGGCGGCAATCACTTCGCGCCCCTCGTTGTCCATCACCGCCTGCCTGGCAGCGAAAGGCTGCAGCCGCCCCGCCGCAATGTCAGCCTGGCGTGCCAGTACTTCCTGCTGCACGGCCGCAGGCACGCGCGAGCCGAAATCCCCAATACGCACCATGCCCTCGCGTACCCCGCCCCACACATTGCCGCTTTTCCAGCTGCCGTCCAGCACCGCCTGCGTGCGCTGGGTGTAATAGCTACCCCACTCGTGGGTCACCGCAACAATCTGCGCGTCCGGGGCCACCTTGCGCATGTCGGAGTGGTAGGCCACGGCCAGCTTCCCGCGCTCCTGGGCGGCCACCATCACGGCATTGGAGCCAGTATGAAAAGCGACTACGTCCACGCTCTGGTTGAACAAGGTCATTGCTGCATCGCGTTCGCGCGCCGGGTCAAACCAGGTGCCGAGCCAGATTACCTTGACTTGCGCCGACGGGTCCACCGAACGCATGCCGAGCGCGAAGGCGTTGATACCCTGCAGCACCTCGGGGATGGGAAACCCGGCAACATACCCGGCCAGTTGGCTCTTGCTCATTCTCCCTGCGGCTATGCCGGCCAGGTAGCGGCCCTCGTAATATCGCGCGTTGGCGGTTGCCACATTCGGTGCCGTCTTGTAACCCGTAATCGATTCGAAGCGCACCTCTGGAAACTCACGGGCGACCCGCAGTGTTGGCTCCATGTAGCCAAAGCTGGGGGTAAAGATAAGCTTGTGGCCCTGCTGCGCCAGGTCGCGAATGACGCGCTCGGCGTCCGGCCCCTCCGCAATGTTTTCGACATAGGTGGTCAACACTTGGGGCGGTCGACCCGCACGGTTCAACGCGCTCTCGATGGCTTTGCGGCCCTGGTCATGCTGGCGCACCCAACCGGCTTCCCCCAAGGGGGCAACATACACAAAACCGACCTTGAGCGGTGCTGTAGTCTGGCTGAATACGGAAGTGAACAAACAGGCGGCCACAAGTGTGGCCACGAGGTTTTTGTACATGGTGGTCCTCTACATGGCTCCTAATCAGAACAGCAAGACCCGCGGAGCAGCAAGTCTTGGACGATTTTAAACGCGCTTCACGGCGGCTTTCTGGTGGCTGCAAAGCTGTCTTGCCGTTTGAGGGCTACACCCGGAAGGCAGTGGTATCTAGACTTCGACGCTATACCGTTGAACCGCTTGCGTTCCGGATATTTCTTTTGGAGACAAAACCATGCAGCGTCGTCATATCGTGTCCACCTTTGCGGCCGCAGTTGTCGGCACACCGCTTCTCCTGTTGCCTGGTGCGGCCTGGGCAGCGTACCCGGAGAAGCCGCTGGTTTTCGTTGTACCGTTTCCGCCCGGTGGACCGGCCGACGGATACGGCCGGGCGTTTGCGCAGGCATTGTCAGCGCAGCTTAAACAGACCGTGGTGGTGGAGAATCGCGCCGGAGTCGGTGGTGCGCTCGGCGTGCAATCGGTGGCCCGCGCGGTGCCTGACGGCTACACCCTTGGCATGGCGGGCGGCGGCGCGACGGTGTTTTTGCCCTTGTTGATGGACAAAGACAAGCTGCTGTTCGACACCTTCAAAGATCTGAGCCTGCTCAGCAAGATGGTGACCACGCCCAATATCCTGATTGCCGGTTCCCGCGTCACGGCCCGGACGGTGCAAGAACTGATCCAGCAGGCCAAAGCCCAGCCGGGCAAGTTTGCCATCGCCTCGGCGGGAGCGGGCACCAGCACGCACATTCTGGCCGAGTTGTTCAAACAGAGGGCCGGCGTGGACATGCTGCATGTGCCCTACAAAGGTGCTGCGCCTGCGCTGCAGGACCTCATGGGTGGTCAGGTGGACGTGTTTTTTGTCGAGACTCCGGGAGCGTTACCACTTATCAAAGCCGGCAAAGTGCGCGCCCTGTTCACCACGGACACCCGGCGTGCGAGCTGGTTGCCGGACGTGCCGAGCGCCGTCGAAGTGGGCCTGCCAGACGTGGTCGCCGAAGGCATGTACGGCATTGTTGCGCCAGCCGGACTGCCGGAAGCAGTAAGCCGACTTTTGAACCAGGCAATTGACAGCGCGCTGAAATCTCCCGAACTGATCAGCCGATTCGACCAATTCTCCGGCGTTGCCATCCCCAGCACCAGCGCAGCCTATGCGGCGTACCTCAAGAGCGAAACCGACCGCTGGCTGCCGGTGATTCGCAGAGGAAACATCGTGCTGGAATAAACGCGCCTCCCGCGCGCGCCAAAGCGTGTGCGACTTACTGGAATGTCTCGAAAGTCTGATTCAACCGGTCAAGGTAGGTGCGTCTGCGGGCCTCGTCGATAAAACTCGCGTCAAAACTGTTGCGCGCCAGTTGCCATGCCTGTTGTGCCGACAATCCCAGCGCGGCAAAAGTCTGGGTAAAGTTCTGGTTGATGTAGCCACCGAAGTAGGCCGGGTCGTCCGAATTGATGGTGGCCACAATACCCGAGTCCAGCATCTTGCCCAGGTTGTGGTCACGCAGGTCGGCGAACACACACAACTTGAGGTTGGACAACGGGCACACCGTGAGCGCAATGCGGTCGTGCGCAAGGCGCTGCATCAGCGCTGCGTCATGTATGGCCTGCACGCCGTGGTCGATGCGTTCGACGCGCAACACATCCAGGGCGCTCCAGATGTAGGCCGGTGGGCCCTCCTCTCCAGCGTGGGCCACGAGCCGGAAACCAAGCGCGCGGCAACGCGCAAAGACGCGCGTAAACTTTTCCGGCGGGTGTCCCATTTCGCTGGAGGCCAAACCGATGCCGACGATCTTGTCACGAAAGGGCAAGGCCTGCTCCAGGCTCTCAAAGGCCTCCTGCTCACTCAAGTGACGCAGGAAACACAGGATCAGCGACGCAGTCATGCCAAACTCCGCCATCGCATCGGTGCAGGCCCGGTGCAAGCCGTTGATCACCACCGATGCATCCAGGCCGTGCCCGGTATGCGTCTGCGTATCGAAAAATATCTCGGTGTGCAGAACGTTGTCGGCATGCGCCCGCGCCAGGTAGGCGTGGGTCATGTCGTAGAAATCCTGCTCGGTGCGCAGCACCATGGTGCCAGCGTGGTACACGTCCAGGAAACTCTGCAGGTTGTTGAACACATACGCGCGGCGCAGGGAGTCTACGTCCGGATACGCCAGCGCCACCCGGTTGCGCTGCGCCAACGCAAAAATAAGCTCAGGCTCCAGCGAGCCCTCGATATGCATGTGCAGTTCGGCTTTGGGCATGGCGCACAACAATGCCGACAATCGCTCGGCGGCTATTGGTTTCACATTCATATGTTTCCCCAAAAAGAGAAAAGACCGCCCAACGGTGGTCTTCCTGGATAGGCCCAGAGGCTGCGAATATTCCGTAGCGAGCGGGTCAAGGTGGCTTTGAGGAGCGGAGCCGTACTCCTGTACGGTGAGCACCGCAGAGGCCAGATTGGCCCGCGCAGTAGGAAGACTCGCTGCCTCTTATTTGCCGCCAGGAACTTTGCCCTCAACACCCTTGACGTAGAAATTCACGCCACTCAGGAACTTGTCGTCGGCCACGGCGTCCTTGGCCAGGATTTCCTTGCCGTCCTGCCCCATGATCGGGCCTTTCCAGATGTTGTAGGTGCCCGCCTTCAGACCAGCCTTTATCTCGTCGATCCTGGCCTTGGTTTCAGCAGGCACGTCGTCCGCTATCGAGACCATGTCAATCGCGCCTTCCTTGTGGCCCCACCAGACGCCGGTGCCGCCCTTCCAGCTGCCATCGAGCGCTTCTTTGGTGGCCTTGATGTAATAAGGGGCCCAGTTGATGATGGCCGAACCCAGATGCGCCTTGGGGCCGTAAGCGGTCATGTCCGAGTCCCAGCCGAAGGCGCGTTTGCCCTTGTCCTGCGCCGTCTTGAGCACTGCCGGGGAGTCGGTATTCTGGAACAACACATCAGCCCCGCTGTTGATCAGCGAGGTTGCGGCTTCGGTTTCCTTGGGTGGGCTGAACCACTCGTTGACCCACACCACCTTGGTCTTGACCTTGGGGTTGCTCGAC
>JANOCN010000843.1:0-2143 GCA_031412185.1 Betaproteobacteria bacterium
CAATTTTCTGGATTCTTGCGGTCCGGGTTTTTTCCGGAGTCTTTGCGAGTCGCTCTAGAAAACCCTGTCCGAACGGATCGTCCTCCAACCGTTGTCCACCAATTCGGTCGGCAAATTTGAGCAGTTGGGGAACCAGGTGAAGGTAGGTAATGGATCCAAAGAAATCTACGAGATTTCTAAACTCACCGTTTGCCTGAATTTGTTCCAGATGTGTTTGCGTAAGCAAAGTAGGGTCTTTGCCGTCGGCAAGGTTAGGTCGTGCCAGGAGACATTTTGTCCCGTGCCAAACTTCCTCCTTCGATATCAACAGACGCTGCGCTCCTTTACCCTCGGATTTGAACCCGAGCACATAACGCCATTCAGAAGGGGCGTCCGTGGTTTCGCTGAGCGTCACATCGATCAGCACCTCCGGGTCTCGTCTGGCATGCAGACAACGTAGCTTTGTTATTCCGCCGCGGGCTGAGACGGCCGACTGCAAACCACCCCCCCTGCTCTTGCTGATATCACGCAAAAAACGAAATGCATCCAGCAAATTGGATTTGCCAGACGCGTTGGGTCCCAAGACAAATGAAACGTCGCGCAACCGGACATCGAGATTGCGGAAGTTTCTCCAGTTTTTAAGCTTCAGATGCGAAATCAACATTGAATGGCCTCACTATTTTCTGAAGCAGTTGTCTACCATTGTCCCGTTTCGACGCGAATGGCCACTTCGCAGTCTTCGAATATTTCCAGCTTTGCTATTTTTACCCGCACACCCACCACGCCGGGCAGCAACATCAGCCGCCGGGCCAGTTTGCCGATCAGTGTCTCCAGCAAGTTGACGTGCTCGGCGGTGCAGTCGTCGATGATGATCTGACGAATCTTCCGGTAGTCCAGCACATGGTTTATCTCGTCGTCGGGATGCAGCGCCTGGGTGCCGAGGTTGAGTTCGGCGTCTACCTGGATCGGCTGCGGGGCCCTTTTTTCGCTGTCCAGAATGCCTAGGCTGGCCGCGAATCGCAGGCCGGTCAGGGTGAGAATCTGGGTGCCGCGTGGTGTATTCATGGAGATTCGGATGAAGGCAATGTGAGGTTGGCGGTTGTTACATGAGCGAGAAATCGCGCTCGAAACGCATCAGGTGCTGGCCCCCGTCAACCAGCAGTGTGGTACCGGTGATCGATCGGTTCTCCAGCGCAAAACGCACGGCCGAGGCCACATCTTCCGGTGTGGACGAATGGTCCAGTAGCGCCAGTTGGTGGCGCGCCTGAAATTGTGCGTCGGTCAGCATGGAACTTGTGAGTGTCAGACCTGGGGCTACCCCAACCACCCGTACCTGGGGTGCCAGCGCCAGCGCCAGCATGGTGTTGGCGGCCTCGAGTGCGGCTTTGGACAAGGTGTAGCTGAAGAAGTCGGGGTTCTGGTTCCACAACTTCTGGTCCAGCAGATTCACCACCGCACCCTGGATAGCTCGGCCGCCATCCGGCGCTGCCTGGCGGCGCTGCACGATATGGTCGTGCAATGCCTGTGCCAGCAGGATGGCAGCGCCGGTATTGCTGCGCATGTGCTTTTCCATCGCTGCAAAACCAAAGCTGCCCGGCGCGTCATGCTCAAAGGTGGACGCACTGTTGACCACGGCGTTCAGGTGGCCAAAATGCGCCACCACGCGCGGTAGCAAATCGCGCACTTCAGACTCATTGGTCAGGTCGGCGCGGAAGGCGGCACTGTTGCCGGAGAGTTCGGTGCACTCGGCGCTGGTCTTGGCCGCTTCTTCCAGTGAGTCGCGGTAATGCACCGCCACTTGCCATCCGCCCTGCGCCAGTGCAAGCGCAATCTCGCGCCCGAGACGTTTGGCGGAACCGGTAACCAGCACGGTGCGGACGGGAGACGGTGAAGACATTCGGGGACAATTCGCGTTGTGATGGCAATACCCCCGAGTTTAACGAGCGCACTCCAGTGCCATATTGCGCAGGTGGTGCAGGCCAGTGGCGGCTGGATCAGTTTCGAACGCTTCATGGCGCTGGCGCTGTACACACCAGGGCTGGGCTATTACGCGCGCGGTACCCCGCTGTTTGGTGTGCTGCCTGCTGGCGTGGATGGCCGGGGCAGTGACTTTGTTACCGCGCCAGAGATGACGCCGTACTTTGGGCGTACGCTGGCTGTGCAG
>JANOCN010000844.1:0-1744 GCA_031412185.1 Betaproteobacteria bacterium
CGCATAGGCCAGCGCCAACGTCGATCCCCAGGAACCGCCAAAAACCAGCCATCGGTCTATCCCCAGCAGCGCACGCAAGCGTTCGATGTCATCCACCAACAACTGCGTGGTGTTGTCGCGGTGCTCACCCGCTGGCGTCGACTTGCCAGCCCCCCGTTGGTCGAACAAAACGATGCGGTAGTGGCCGGGGTCGAAAAATTGCCGGTGCTGCGGTGCGCTGCCCGAGCCCGGCCCGCCATGCAGGAACAGAACCGGCACGCCGCCCGGGTTTCCTGATTCTTCCCAATACATCGTGTGCAGATCGTCAAGCGGCAACATTCCGCTGCGGTACGGCTCTAGCGGCGCATAGAGCCGGCGTGGGCTGGAGGAGGTCATCGTGAAGACTTGAGCAAACCGGTGGCCAGGGCCGTGCCGAAAACCACTATGGCACCGCACAGTATCATCCACAGCGTGAGTTCTTCGCCCAACAGCAGGGTGCCGTAGAAAATGGCAAATACCGGCACCAGAAAGGTCACCGTCACAGCGCGCGCCGGACCCAGACGGTCGAGCAAGCGGAAGTACAGGATGTAGGCCAACGCAGTACACACCAGGCCCAGCACGATGATGGCAAGCCATGACGTCAATCCGGGGTTGTGCGCTGGCCATAACCAGAAGGTTGGCAGCACCAGGCCGAAGGCCGCGCCGACCTGGCTGCCGGTAGCCAGCGCCAGCGAAGGCACACCCTCCAGGTACTTGCGCGTGAAGCTGGCGGCATACCCGTAACACAGCGTCGCGAGCAAACAGGCCAGGATGGCCCAGCCGGACCCGCCGGGTTTGAAGCTGGCTTTATCGGCCGCCAGCAGCACCACACCGGCGAAGCCAACCACCAGCCCCGCGATACGTGTCTTGCTCGGGCGGTCTTTCAGCCAGACCCAGGCGATGAGTGCGCCAAATAGCGGCACGGTCGCGTTCAGGATGGCCGACAACCCGGTGCTGATGGAGCTAACGGCGTAGGCGAACAACACAAACGGCACAGCGGAGTTAAGCAAACCGATGAACATGATAGGGCGCACATGCTGGCGCAGTGCACCCCACTGGCCACTGAACCAGAGTATCGGCATCAACGCAGCCGCAGCGATCACCACCCGCATACCAGCCGTGGGCAATACCCCGAATTCGGCTCCACCGAGGCGCATGAAAAGAAACGACGACCCCCAGATGGCACCCAGCGCAACAAATTCCAGCAGCACAGAATGTTTCAAAAGCATAACGGGTAGTGAAGGAAGCCGGGGGACCGGCGCAAAAGAAGCCGCGTTTTCAAACGCAGGGTAGTTCAAGCTTGAGCAAGGCTACCTTTCGGTGCAGCCCGCCGGCGTAGCCCGTAATCGAACCGTCGGTACCGATCACGCGGTGGCAGGGCACGATGATACTCACCGGGTTGCGGCCAACGGCGGCCCCGACCGCGCGTACCGCTTTCGGATTGCCGATCTGCTGGCCGATGGCACCATAACTGGTGGTCGCACCAAATGGAATCTGCAGCAGGGTGCGCCATACCGCTTGCTGAAACGCAGTACCGCCGTGCAGGTCGAGTGGCAAATCAAAACTCGCGCGTTGTCCGGCCAGGTACTGCAGCAGTTGCTGCGCAGCCTCGCGCAGAACCGGATGATCGCCCGCAACCGGCCATTCCTGGTAGTCGGGCAGATGCTGCTGGTCGATGAACCAGACACCTGCGAGACCCTTGGCAGTGGCCGCCAGCACGATGTCG
>JANOCN010000845.1:0-14423 GCA_031412185.1 Betaproteobacteria bacterium
AGCAGAACTCGCGTGCGCTGGGGGCAACCATCCAGGCCCTGGAAGTGCAGAAGATGACGCTGGCGGCGCTCAAGGGCATGAACTTCAATCTGGGTGATGTGGCCAACGCGTTCAAGCTCAAGGCGGCAGACTCGGTGGCAAGCGGTATGCAGCGGGTTACCGAAAAAGCTGCCAGCACCGCCAAAACCTTGTCGGATGCGGCCTCGAGTGTGGGCAGCGCGGCCAAAACCGCAACCAGGTCGGCAAAGGGTGGCCAACCTGCAACCGGCATTGCAGGGTTGGTTGACCCGTTGCAGTTATGGGGCTCGCTAACCCAGCAGTTTCAGCAGATTGCGGCCAGCGCCATGAAGGATGCGTCCAGAAACACGGCGATCGATGCCACCAAGAACATGGCGGCCGGCTTTGCCAAAGAAGCCGTCAAGGCCACACGGACACTGGCGTCAGGTAGCGGCGGTGCGCGGCCCGCAGCCAGCAAGACTGCCCGCAAGTCAGCGTCCCGCAAGGCTTGACGCTGCGCGGTCGGTGCAATCCATGGTTTCCTACGCTGTGCGTCTGGCAGGCTCCTAGATGAAACTGTTTCCGTATGGTCACGCCACGCATCCGCAATGGATCATGGCCGCCGGACTGGTGCTGGCGCAGTTGCGCGCACAGATGGCCTTGCACGGTTACGCCAGCGCACCGACGCTGGCCCTGCTGTATGTGACCGACCATTACGCTGGTGCAGCGCAGGAAATTCTGGACCATTTAAGCGCCGAGTTGCCGGGTATCACCGACTGGTCGGGCACCGTGGGTATCGGCCTGGCGTCCAACAATGTCGAATACTTTGATGAACCCGCGATGGCGGTCATGCTGTGCGAGTTGCCGAGTGACCAGTACCGCGTGTTTTCCGGAGTTGCGCCGCTGAACCTGGGCTTTGAAGCACATACCGCGCTGGTGCACGCGGACGGCGATACCCCGGAACTGACCGAGTTGATTCAGGAGATGGCTACGCGCACCGCGACCGGCTACCTGTTTGGGGGCTTGTCGGCCAGCCGTACCCGTTCGGTGCAATTTGCCATGGGTGGCGACGGCAACATCCGGGGGCAAGGTGCTGCGCGCGGCGTGTTCACTGGGGGCTTGAGTGGTGTCGCCTTCGGTGCCGGCATCAGTCTGGTGTCACGCGTCACCCAGGGCTGCCAGCCGGTGTCCAAGCTGCGCCGCATCACGGGTGCTGACCATAACGTGGTCACAGAGATAGACGGTGAGCCGGCGCTGGATGTGTTGTTGCGCGACCTGGATGTGTCGCTGGACCGCCCGCACGAGGCGATGGCCGCGATTCGCGCCACTCTGGCCGGCCTGGTACGGGGCGCGGGCGCCGACGGGGCCAATGCTGTGGGCCGCACCGGCAACTTTGGCAGCGATGTGATCGTGCGCCACATCATCGGGCTAGACCCAGGCCGACGTGGCGTCGCCATTGCAGACAAGGTGGAAGTAGGCATGCAGCTGGCGTTTTGCCAGCGCAATGCCCAGGCAGCCAAGGCGGACCTGGTACGGGTGTGCGCCGAAATCCGCGAAGAACTCGAGCCGCTGGAGTTGACGGTTGAGACCGCCTCCGCGCTGGCCGCATCCGAAGCAGAATCGTCTCCCCATCCGGCACGGCGCATCGCCGGTGCCGTCTACGTGAGTTGCTCCGGGCGTGGTGGCCCACACTTTGGCGGGCCCAGCGCTGAACTGCAAATCGTGCGCCGGGCGCTCGGTGATGTGCCGCTGGTGGGGTTTTTTGCCGGCGGTGAAATTGCCCGCCACCACCTGTATGGGTATACCGGTGTGCTGACGGTGTTCACCGCGCCGGACTGAGCGAAGAAGTATTGCCGACCACAATGCAAGAGCGCGCCAGAGTTCCCGTCAGCCCGTTGCCGAAACACCGCTATGTGTTTCTGACGCTACCGAACTACACCATGATTGCGCTGGCCAGCGCGGTGGATGCCTTGCGCGGGGCCAACCTGGTGACGAAGCGCGACGTGTACGAGTGGCAACTGGCTACGCTGGATGGCAATCCGGCCATTGCCAGCAATGGCCTGGCCCTGGCCCCAACAGTGGCGCTGGACCAGATTGGTCCGGCCAATATTGTGTTTGTGGTCGGCGGGGTGCAGGTAGAGCAGGCGGTGACGCCCGCCCTCCTCGGTGCCTTGCGCCGATTGGCCCAGCGGCACGTGCCCCTGGGTGCGCTTTGCACCGGCGGTTATGCGTTGGCCAAAGCTGGTCTGCTGGACAAATACAAGGCGGTCATCCATTGGGAAAACATGTCGGCAATGCGGGAGGAGTTTCCGCGTGTAATTTTCTCTGACCAGTTGTTTGTGATCGACCGCGACCGCTACACCTGCACCGGCGGCATTGCGCCGCTCGATCTGATGCTGCACATCATCAAGGAGCATCAAGGTCGTGACATAGCACCGATGATTTCCGAGCAGTTCATTCTGGACCGCATCCGCAACACCCACGACCGCCAGCACATACCGCTGCAGGCGCGCGTGGGCCTGTTCCACGAAAATCTGATCGAAGCCGCGGCCCTGATGGAAGCCAATATCGAGGAGCCGTTGTCGCTGGATGAGATCGCGGCCCTAGTCGGTGTATCGCGGCGCCAGATCGAGCGCCTGTTCAAACGCTACGTGGGCCAGGTGCCAACCAAGTACTACCTGGACATGCGGCTGCGCCGCGCCCGTGAACTACTGCTGCAGACTGCCATGTCGATCATGGAGATCGCCGTGGCCTGCGGCTTCCAGTCGCCACCGCATTTCTCCAAGTGTTACCGCAACCTGTTCGGGCACACGCCCAGCACCGAGCGGCAGAGTAGCCGACACAGCGTGCTGGTTGGCGGTACCGCCTGAAAGACGAGCAACCAGACCCGCATCCAGAAATTGCGCAACGGGATCGCCGGGGTGCTGAAAGCTCAGCTCAGCATCGGCGTCAAGTCCGGCTCGCCTTTGGCCATGGCGCGGCGATACCCTGGCCGCTCGCCGATGCGTTGCAGGTAGGCGCGGATGTTCGCATAAGGCGCAAGATCAACCGGCTGGAATAGACGCATCGTCGTGAGCGAGAACACGCTCATGATGTCGGCCGCCGTGAACTCGCTGCCCGCGAGGTAGAGGGCTTCGCCAAGCCGTGCTTCCACGTGCGCCAGCACCCGGTCGAGCCGACCTTTCACAGACGCGTGCACAGGATGGTCCGCAGACAGTTTGGCTCGGCTCACCATCATGAGGCGTCCCATTACCGGTTGCAGGTTGCCGTTGGAAAAATGGAACCAGTAGAGGAAGGCCGCGTAGTCCGGATGCTCTGGGCCAGGCTTGAGGCGGCCACCGCCGTGCTTGACGATGATGTACTCGACGATGGCAGCCGACTCGGCCAGCAGCAGATCGTCGTCTTCGATCAGGGGTGCCGCGCCCAGCGGATGCAGCGCCACGAGTTCGGGCGGCGAGAGTTTGGTGACGGCGTCGCGTGTGTGATGCTTAAGCTGATAAGGAAGCCCCAGCTCTTCGCAGAGCCAGAGGATGCGTTCGGATTGGGAATGGCCGAGATGGTGGATTTTTAGCATGGGGTCAAAATGTTTAAAAGCGTGTCATGGCTCGACAGTTATAACTCACGCCGTTCGCCCCTCCGAGAGCCGCACCATGCCAACCAGGCTGTCGATCTCCGGCGCACTGGCACGGTGGTTCTTGGCATAACGCAGTTGCAGATACATGGGGTCGAGGTCCACGTCCAGCTCAACCATCGTCCCAGCGGCAATATCCGATTGCGCGCTACGCAGCATCAGTACGCTGATACCCATACCCGCGAGCACCATCTCGCGCAACATTGTTATTTCCTGGGCCTGGGAGCGGATCGTCAACGCCGGAACGCCTGCGGCTTGCAGCATGCCGGCCACGGTTCGTCCGAAGTACGAGCTGCGGTAAGCCGCCACGAAAGGGTGTTGCGCCAGCGTCTCGGCTGGTATGCGCGTCTGGCCGGCCAGCGGATGGTCGGGTGTGGCGATGAAGGCCAGCCGGTACCGGCCCAGCGGTGCGGTCGGCAGATCTGGTACTTCGCCGTCGCTCAGCACGAAACTCAGATCCACGGCACCACTCTTGAACAGGGCATGCACTTCCTCGAAAGTGCCGGTGTGGGCGATCAGCTCGATATGCGGGAAGCGGGCCGAAAAAGCCTCCAGCGGCTTTCTCAGCAAGGTCGCCGCAAAACGCTGGGATGCAAAACGCAGGTGAGTGGTAGCTTGCCCGAGCTGGGCAGACACGCGCTCGGCCCGTTGCAGCGTGTCCAGGGCGTAGGCATAAAGGGTGCGGCCTGTGTCCGTGAGGCGCGGCGCCCTACCGGGTACGCGCTCAAAAAGCGGTCGCCGCACGCTTTTCTCCAGCGCCCGGATGTGGGCACTGACCGAGGGTTGCGACACGTTGAGCGCCGATGCCGCAGCGCTGAAACCGGCGTTGTCCACGACGGCAACAAACACTTTCAGCCTTCGCGGCGTGGCCTCCAACATTCTTTTCTCCCAATATCTACCCATAACCATCTTACTATGTACCCATAACGTCTCAGCCCGTTGCGTTGGGACATCCGTCGCGCTCCAATGCTTGCAATCAAGCCAACAGCAGGAGACACATGCGTAGATCTATTTCTGTTACCCGTCGGCAGGTCGGCCGCTTGGCACTTGCTGGCGCAATGGTGGCTGCGGCACAGACCACGCTGGCGCAAGTGTGGCCGGGCAAAACCATTCGGATCGTCTACCCGTATGCGGGCGGCGGCGTGGGTGACGCCATCTTCAGACTGCTCGAGCCAGGCCTGGAGCAGCGGTTCAAGCAGCCCTTCTTCATCGACAACAAGGCTGGCGCAGCGGGAAATATTGGCACCGGCGATGCGGTGCGAGCGGCTCCCGACGGCTACACCTTCCTGCTCGCACCGACCGGCAATTATTCGGTCAACCAATACCTGTTCAAGCTGGGCTTCGATCCGCTGAGCCAGCTAGAGCCGGTTGTCGCCATTGCGGACGCTCCGTTGTTCGCAGTGGTCTCACCAGCGGTGACCGCGACTTCGCTCAAGCAACTGTCGGATCAAGTGCGCGCCACGGGCAGCCGCTTCAACTACGGTTCTCCCGGTGCCGGTTCGCCCTCCCATCTGGCGGGTGCCTCGTTCTCGCTGATGCACGGAAATGTGGTCGAGCACATCAGCTTTCGCGGCACCGCCCCGATGACGCAGTCCATGCTAGCCAACGACGTACAAATGGCGTTCCCGACCCAGTTGGCTGTGGCAGCGCAGCTAAAGGCCGGCAGGCTACGTCCCCTGGCGGTGTTGTCGAAACAGCGTATGCCGGATTTGCCCGACGTACCGACGTCAGCCGAAGCCGGCTTCCCCGATCTGGTATTTGGCAACTGGTGGGTGCTGTCCGCGCCGAAGGGTACGGACCCGGCCGTGATCAACCGCTTGAGCACCGAGATCCGCCAACTGCTGGGCGAGCCGGAGATCAAGGCCAAGCTGGTGGAGATGGGGCAAACGCCTCTGGGGTATGGGCCCGCCGAAACAGCTGCGTTCATGCGCGCCGAAGCCTTGAAATACAAAACGCTCATAGAGCGCACCGGCATCCGGCTCGACCCCACAAACTGACGAAAAAAAGGATGCAGCCATGAATTCCATTGGCGTCGATATCGGTGGAACCTTCACCGATCTGGTGGGCTACCGGGACGGCGCGCTGGTCATCTCCAAAACGCTTACCACCCCAGCCAATCCCACGGTGGGAGTGGCCAAGGCACTTGAACTCGCTGGCACCCGCCTTGAAGAGCTCGACGAGTTCCTGCATGGCACGACGATTGCCATCAACACAGTGCTGGAGCGCAAGGGCGACAAGACCGCGCTCCTCACTACCGAGGGCTTTCGCTATGTCTACGAGATAGCACGCGGCAACCGGCCCGACGCATTCGACATCGGCTTCCAGCGCCCCCAGCCGCTGGTGCCGCGCCATCTGCGCTATGAGGCGCGGGAGCGCCTGGACGCCAAGGGCGAAGTGCTGATACCGCTTGACGAGGAGTCCGTTCGCGCGGCTGGCCGCCAGATGCGCGCGCAGGGCATCAACGCGATCGCGGTGTGTTTCCTGCACTCCTATGCCAACCCGGTGCACGAAATGGCCGCCGGCAAGATCCTGCGCGAAATGTTCCCCGACCTGTTTGTTACGCTGTCGCACGAGATTCTGCGCGAGTTCCGCGAGTACGAGCGCACCTCCACCACCGTGCTCAACGCCTACGTCGGGCCGCGCGTGGCCAGGTACCTGAAGACGCTGGAGAGCCACATGGGCGAGAACGGCTTTGACGGCGCGATCCACATCGTGCGCTCCAACGGCGGCAGCATGTCGTTGACGCATGCGGCCGTAGAGCCGGTTTCGATGATGGAATCGGGTCCGGTCGCAGGCATGATCGGCGCCGGTGCGGTCGCCAAGCTGCTGGGCATCAGGCAGGCCATAGGCTTCGACATGGGGGGTACTACTGCCAAGGCCACGCTGATCACCGACGGCGTGCCCGGCATCGAAGAGGGCTACTACATCGGTGGTTATGCGACCGGCCAGCCGATGCAGCTGCCCGTAGTGGCGATCGTCGAGGTCGGCACCGGCGGCGGCAGCATTGCCTGGCGCGATGGCTCCGGTGGCATACACGTCGGGCCGCAGAGCGCGGGCTCCGATCCGGGCCCGGTCTGCTATGGCAACGGCGGCACCGAGCCGACCATTACCGACGCCAATGTGATTCTGGGCCGTCTGAACCCGAGCCGCTTTCTCGGTGGCGGCATGGCGCTCGACCAGGACGCCGCGCGCCGCGCGATCGCCAACCGCATAGGCGACCCGATGGGGCTGTCCAGCGACGAGGCAGCGATGGGTGTGGTGCGCATCGCCGATTCGTCGATGGCGCTGGCCGTGCGCGCGGTCTCGGTGCGCAAGGGCGTGGACCCGCGCAACGCCGCCATGATTGCCTTTGGGGGTGCTGGCCCGGTGCACGCTGCGGCCCTGTGCCGGGAAATTTACATCCCCACTCTGGTCATCCCCAAGCTGCCGGGCAACTTCTCGGCGCTGGGCATGCTGCTCGCGCCCTGGCGCCACGACTCGGTGCGGACGCTGGTCGGGATTCTGGGCAAGCTCGACGCCGTCCGTGTGCGTGCAGGCTTTGACGAGCTGCACGCTGCCGCGCACCAGCGGCTCGCCGCCGATGACCTGGACGCCAAGCTGGCGGTATTTGAGCTGGGCGCCGACCTGCGTTATCGCGGCCAGGAACACACCATCCCCGTGCCGCTGGCATCGGTGGATGCCCTGGTCAACGCCGATGTGGTGGTGACCGACACCTTCCACGCGCTGCACGACATGCGCTACGGCCACGCCGCTACGGGCGAAACCATCGAGGTGGCCAACCTGCGCCTGACGGTCACGGTGCCACGCGGCGGCGAAAGCGTCGAGCAATTCCTCGCCCTTCCCTTCGTGCCCGAGGACCCACGCCCAGAGCAGCGCCGCCCGGTAACTTTCGAGGACGCAGAGCATCCGCGGGACACGCGCATCCTGTGGCGCCCGTGTTTGCCGCCCGGCTTCAGTGTCGAAGGCCCGGCCATCATCGAAGAGTCGAACTCCACCACGGTGCTCTTTCCCGGCGATGTTGCCCGAGTGACCGAACACGGCCACCTCGTCATTTCCATCCAACTGTCTCAGGGAGAAGCCCCGTGAACGCCACTACGCAGGCCGAAGCGACGGCCATCAAGCCAAAGGCCAGGGTGAACCCGATCACCCAGGAGGTGGTGACCAATTCGCTCATCGCCTACGCCGACGAAATGGCAATGGCGCTTTGCAAGTCGGCCTACAACATGATGATCTACGAGGTGCGCGACTTCTGCTGCGGCCTCATCGACACCGAAGGCCTGATGGTTTGCCAGAACACCGGTGGCCTGCCGATCTTCCTGGCTGACCTGGGTATCGCCGTGAAAGACGGCATCGACCGCTACGGGCTGGACGGCTTCGCGCCCGGCGACGTGGTCATCATGAACCACGGCGGCGTGTGCGGCCAGCATCTGAACAACGTGGTGGTCTACACGCCGTGTTTCCACCAGGGCAAGGTGGTGGCCTTCGCCGCCAACCGCGCGCACTGGGTGGACGTGGGCGGCATGCGCACCGGCTTCGGCAACTCGCAGACCTACGAGATCTACCACGAAGGCCTGCAGATGCGCTCGGTCAAGGTGTTTGATGCCGGCAAGCGCAACGAAGGTGTGTGGCAGATGATCACCGACAACATTCGCTTCCCCGAGTCTTCGCTGGGCGACTTGCGGGCGCAGATCGCAGCCTGCCACATCGGTGAGCGCCGGATGACGGAGCTGCTCTCGCGCTTCTCGGTGCAATCTGTCAACGACTGCATCGCGGCGTCCTGGGACCAGGCCGAGATGGAGGCACGCGCCGTGATCGAGAAGATTCCGGACGGCCGCTACAGCGCCGAGAGCTGGCTCGACAGCGACGGCCGACGGCTCGACGTGCCGCTGCGTGTCAAGGTGACCGTGCTGGTGAAGGGCTCGGACCTGACCATCGATTTTTCCGAGATGCACCCGCAGGTCAACAGCCCGCTCAACTCGGGCTTTTCGGGTGGCCTGTCGGCTGCGCGTGTAGCCTTCAAGTGCCTGACCATGCCGCAGGCCCCGGTCAACGAAGGCTGCTTCCGCTCGCTCAAACTGATCTCGCCCCAGGGCACCATCGTCAACGCCCGCTTGGGTGCTGCGCTGGGCCAGTGGAGCGTGGCGCTGCCCACCGTCATCGACACCATCCTGCGGGCGCTGGCTCCGGCGCTGCCAGGATTCGTGCCGGCCGCGCACAAGGGCGATATGGGCGGCTTCTCTTTCTACGGTGTGCGCGAAGACACGGGTGCGCGTTACGTGCTGATCAACATCTACGGCGGCGGCTGGGGCGGCCGGTCCACGCAGGACGGCGCGTCGTGCTCGGTGTCGATCTGCCAGGGCGACGTGCGCAACACACCAGTGGAGCTGCAGGAGATTCACTACCCGTTCCTGGTCGAGTGTCTCAAGCTGCGCGAGGACAGCGGCGGCGGCGGCGAGTTCCGCGGCGGCTTGGGCCTGGAGATGCGTTACCGCTCGCTCGGCAAGAGCACGATCAACGTGAACCTGGAGCGCACCTTCGAGCCGCCGTGGGGCGTGGAGGGCGGCCTGCCGGGGCAAGGGAATCTGGCGCTCATCCACAGCGCCGACGGCAGCGAGCGTTACGTCAAGAAGGAAACCAATATCTCGGTGGGCGCAGGTGACACCGTGAGCTTCTGGACTGCAGGCGGTGGCGGATACGGCGACCCCTGCAAGCGTGATCCGAAGAGCATCCGGCAAGACCTGGCCGAGGGTTACGTATCGAAGGAAAGCGTAGAGCGCGACTATCGTGCCTCCGCGATTGCGAAGGAACCAGCATGAGCACCCCCACGAGCGCTTCGAAGGGGGCTTGCAGCGCAGTCCACTGGACAAAGGTTTCCCAGTGAGCGCGGCACTGCAGAGCCAGCGGGCAGCTCGCCTGCAGGATGCGATGGCCCAGGCCGGTCTGGATGCGCTGGTGGTGGCGGGCGATGCCTGGCGCAGCGACTACATGCGCTACGCGATCGACGTGACGCCGATGGAGGGCCTGGCGGTCGCGGTTATCCGGCGCGGTGGTTCCACACAGGTTTTCGTCGAGAGCCCGGCGGAGGCCAACCGCATCGCCGCAGAACAGCCGACCCTGCAGGTGTTGTGGGGGACCGCTCCGATTGCACAGGTGGAGGCGGCGCTGGCTTTGCTCGCACCCGGGCGTCTGGGGCTGGCACCGTCCCACCTGCTGCCGCTGCGCCTTGCCCAAGGCCCCGGCACCGACAGCATCGCCGCTGCCACGGCCATGCTCGACAAGCTGATGGTGGGCAAGAGCCGCGAAGAAGCTGATGCCGTGGCGCGCGCCGTCGTGTTGGCCGACGAAGGGTATGCCGCGTTTCGCCAGGCCGCGCGCGTGGGCCGGCGCGAATACGAGGTGGTGGCCGACCTCGAGGCCTGGTACCGCGCACGCGGCTGCCCGGAGAACTTCATGATCATGGGCTCGGGGGGGCAAGAGGTGCGCAGCATGCATCCGCCCGGGGATCGCGTCCTGCAGGCAGGTGACCTGGTCACGACCGAACTCACGCCCTGCGTGGACGGGTACTACGCGCAGATCTGCCGCACGCTGGTACTGGGCCAGCCGACCCCGTTGCAGATCAAGTCGCACGCGGTCTATGTCGAGGCAATGGAGGCCGGCATCGCCAAGGTGCGGCCCGGCGTCACGCAGGGCGAGGTGGCGAAGGCGCTCAACGACGTGTTCCGCCGCCACGGCTTGAGCGAATACATCACCAGCGCCTACACCCGCGTGCGCGGCCACGGCCTGGGCCTGTATGTGGACGGCCCACACGTGCTGGAGGACGTTAAGCTGGTGCTGCAGCCGGACATGACGCTGATCGTGCATCCAAACACCTACCACCCGGATGTCGGCTACATCGTGCTGGGAGACGCGGTGCGCGTCACCCAGACCGGCTGCGAAGTGCTTACGCGCACGCCGCGCGAGTTGTTCGCCACGCCCGACTGACGGCGGCCACCCACCCAGGAGCTTTACCGATGCGTCGCGGATTCATCCATTGGTCTTTAGAAGAATTACCTGCTGCGGCGCTCGATGCGCGCGTGGCGCGGCTGCAGTCGGCCATGCGTAGCCATTCCTTGAGCGCGGTGCTGACCTACGCCTCGTTTGCGCAACCGGCACCACTGCAATGGCTGTGCAACTACATCCCCTACTGGAGCGAGGCGCTTCTTGTGGTGTGGCCCGAAGGCGCGCCCACGATGCTGGTCGCCGGGACGCCGCGTACGCACGGATGGATCCGCTCGGTCTCGCACATGGGCGAACTCGTCGCGGCTCCCAAGCCCGGCGCGCAGGCGGCCGACCTGCTGGGACGGACGCTGCCTGCCGATGCGCGTGTCGGCGTGATCGCGCTGGATGCATTGCCGTGGTCCGTGGCCGAGCCGCTGCTGGCGGCCGGCTGGGCACCGCGTTTGGTGGACGCCACCGCGTTGTACGTGTCCGCGCGCCACCCCGCGGATGAAGCCGAGCACGGGATGGCCCGCACGGCTCGCGGCATCGCCGAACGTGCCATTGCTGGTGTACCTTCAGCCGCGCGCAAAGCGTCGGAGGTGGTTGCAGCCGTGGACGGCGCTGCGCGCCTGGCCGGTGCCGAGGAAGTGTTGCCACGCATCGCGCCCGACCTGGGGCGTGGTGCCACGCTGCTGCGCATGGAAGGCGACCTGGACCTCGGCGCACGGTACGCGGTCGAATGCTCCATGGCCTACAAGGGCGTGTGGGTGCGCGTGGGCCGCAGCGTTGCGCGCGGCACGCAACCGGCCTCATGGGCGGCCGCACAAGCGTGGTTTGATCGCATGCTGCAAGACATCGGCGGGCCACAAAGTGTGGCGGACCTCTGCGCTGCGGCACCGGGCAAGCTGGTTGGCTGGACCCTGGAGGCGAGCACGGGCCTGGCACCGCTGTCGGTGGTGGCCAGCAGGGACCGATTCGTGGCGCAGGCCCTGCCCATGAGCAGCCTGGCGGTGTTCTCGGTGCAGTTGACACTGGATGACGGGCCCTGGCTGCGCAGCGCGCCGCTGCGCCTGGGAGCCGGTGCACTGGCCGAGGCAAAGGCCGCAGGCATCAGCGCCTGACACGATGGCGAATCCCCCGGTGGCCCCGGCCATGGATGCGTTGGCGCAGTTTGCTGCCACCGCATCGGCTGCGGGCTGTATGCCGCATCTGGCCCTGCACACGGCCGACGCCATGATTGCGCTGCGGGCCGGTGCTGGCACCTCTGAGGGCCGGGCGCTGCAGCGCTTTCTGGCAGGTGCCGACACTGGCACCCTCGGGCGCGTGGTGGCCAACGCCGCCATCATGCGCCTGACCGAGATCGATGACATCCACCGTGTTTCCTGTGTCACCGTCGGTGCGCTAACGGTGCCGGTGGCGGTAGCCTTCGCCAACGACGCAACTTCACCGGCGCGTTTCCTCGACGCCCTTTACGTGGGCCATGAACTTGCACTGCGGCTCGCTCTGGCGGCGGGTGGCGCGCGCCTGTTGTCACGCGGCCTGTGGCCCAGCCTGATCGCTGCGCCCTTTGGTGCCGCAGCCACCGCCGGTCGCCTTTTGGGGCTTGCACCGGAGCGCATGCGCCAGGCTTTGGCTCTCGCCATCGCGCAGACACCGCGGCAACCCGGGCGATTCCTGGGCGGCCGCTCCGGTCGCTGGCTGCTTTTTGGCGAAGCGGTGCGCAGCGGCTGCCTGGCCGCGCTGGCCGCTGCCGACGGCATCGACGGCGACCCTGAACTGCTGGGCACCGATTGGCTGCAGGCTGTGGGCGGTGAGTTGGCCGCACCCGACCAGCTCACGCCCACTGGGCTGCTCACCCAGGGCCTCAGCATCAAGCCCCATGCGTCGGCCAAGCAGGCGCTGGCGGCAATCCATGGGCTGCGCCAGCTGATCGCCCGCAATAGCATCGCCCCCGAGAAGATCGATTCCATCGACATCCACGTACCACCGGCGTATGCCGCCATGCTGGACCGCGAGCCACCGCGCACCAGCCGCCTGTCCAGCCTGATCAGCGCACCCTGGCAGCTGGCACTTGCAGCGTTGCGCCCCGATCTGCTGGATGACGTGGCGCGCGAAGTGTGGCCCGAGGATTCACGCCTGGTGGCCCTGGCTTCGCGTGTACGCGTTTTGGCCGACCCGGCCCTGGATGCGCTCTATCCGGTGGCCTTTCCCGCGCGCGTGGTTGTGCGCGTAGGCGGCGCCAGCCTCGCGATCCTGGTGACTGACAGTCCGGGTGATCCCGCGCTGGCCTACGACGAGCCCCAACTCATGGACAAGGCCCGCCGCATGCTAGGCGACGTGCCTGAACTCGATTCGGTACGGGCCGTGCTGGACCTGCCCACCAACCCTTGTGCCATACGCGCGCTGCGCTCCGTTTTCGGCTACGCTCATGATGCCAGGCGGGTCACCGTTCAACCCGTTCACACCGACTGAGAGAAGACAGCTTCATGCGCATCATCGATTCCCACTTCCACTGGTGGCCCCGCTCGGTGTTCGAGGAAGCCATGCGTGGCGGCCGCACCACCTATCCGCGTATCGAGCGCAATACCAACGGCGGCTACGACCTCTGCCGCAACGCCGGTGTCACCGGGCGCTCGCGTCAGAATGCCGAGTGGTTCGACCTGGGCGAGCAGCTCGCCCACATGGCGACGCTGGGGCATGAGGTGGATGTGATCTGCTCGATCGGTCCGTTCTCGCTCTATTTCTCCGAAGTACAGGTGGAGGAGGGCCGCGCGCTTGCGATGCGCTGGAACGAAGAGATGGCCGGCGCCCAAGCCCGCCATGCCGGCCGCCTGTGGGCGAGCGCCGCGCTGCCGCTGCAGGACACGCAGGTGGCGCTGGAGGTGCTGGAGCACGCCGTGGGCCTGGGGCTGATCGGCGTCAACATCCCGGGCAGCGTCGGGCCGCACGAGAACATCGACGCCGCGCGCCTGGAGCCGCTGTACGACCGTATCGAGGCGCTGGGCCTACCCATCTTCATGCACCCCACGGACGCCCAATTCCCTGACATCCTGGAAGGCTACAACGGTGCGCTCTACTCAAGCCTGGGCCGCGTGATCGATGTGAGTGTGTCCGCCTACCGGCTGGTGTTGTCGGGCATCATGGAACGCCATCCGAATCTCAAGGTCGTCATGTCGCACACCGGCGGCGCGCTGCCTTACCAGGCTGGCCGCATGGACAAGAACTCCAAGCGCGCCAACCTGCCCAAACCGCCCAGTACCTACCTAAAGCGTATGTACACCGACACCGTGTCGCCGCATGCGATGGGCGTGCGGTTCGCGCTTGAGTTCTATGGTGTGGACCAGGTCATGTACGGCACCGACTACCCGTGCTGGAGCCCGGCCGAGGCTTTGCAGGTACTGGAGGGCGCGGGCCTATCGGCCGGGGACCGGCAGAAGGTCATGGTCGACAACGCGCGGCGGTTTTTCAATCTGGACAGGTACTGATTGTTCGGGCGACAGAAAAGCCGGCTCACCGGCCGGCTTTTCTGTCACCGCTGGGTTTACTACGCTGTTGGCCCAAGAAGCGCTGGAAACCCAATGCTAGTGCGGCTCTTGATGGCTTCGTGAGTGCCCGCAAAAGACTGGGTGCGGGCATTCAAGTTTTCGATCTACCTTCTCCACACCAGTCATTGGATCCCGGACGTCCCGGCGAGCTTTACAGTCAAGACTTCTTGAAATGTAATGCCCGCGTTTGGTCATTGGGAGTCCTGTTCAATGCGCGTCGTAAGCGGCCGGTGAGGCAATGGTCTCGAAGAATCAAGCGCCATGCGCGAGAT
>JANOCN010000846.1:0-1983 GCA_031412185.1 Betaproteobacteria bacterium
GCCAGCGGCACCAGCACGTACCAGAAGTACAGCACCATGCGTTTGAGCTGCGGCGCGTTGTCGCGCCAGTACCCGCTGCCGGCTGCCACGCTGAGCAGTCCATCCACCTTGTGCTGGTTCTTCAAAAAGCCCGGGAGCTGCGCACCGAGGCTGTGCCCAAGCAGGTACAAGGGCGCGTCCGGCAGCGCGGTTTTGGCGCTGTCCACCACAGCCTCATAGTCCCTGGCCCAGTCCATCAGGTCAGCCTGGAAGCCGCGCAGACCACCATCAGCCGTGTCGGGCAGCGAGTCGCCCGAGCCCCGATAGTCGAACGTGGTGACACGAAAACCCTGGCTTGAAAGCCACCGCGCAAACGGCGCGTAATAGTCCTGCCGCACGCCCATGGCACCGCCAATGACCACGCTGGCCCATTCAGGACTGGCTGACTCGTAAGTGCGTAGTGCGATCATCGCGCCTCCGCTGCTGGCAATCGTCACGCTCTTCATTGCACTCTCCCGGTTCTAGGCTGCAAATTTCAAGGCCGTCGTGGAGCCGGCTTTGCCGGGCCACTAACGGCGTCCCCCCGCGTGCGGGGGGAAGACGCCGAAGGCGGCTCAGGGGGGCGGGTGGTCACACCCGTTCAAATACTCCGGCTGCGCCTTGCCCCATGCCTACACACATCGTCACCATGCCGTACTTCAACTGGTGCCGGTGCAGCGCATGAATCACCGTCGCTGCGCGAATCGCCCCGGTTGCGCCCAGCGGGTGGCCCAATGCAATTGCGCCACCCATCGGGTTGACCTTGGCGGCGTTCAGGCCAAGTGTGTTGATGACCGCCAGCGACTGCGCTGCAAACGCTTCATTGAGTTCGTACCAGTCAATGTCGTCCTGCTTCAAACCGGCATAACGCAATGCCGCCGGTATTGCCTCGATCGGGCCTATGCCCATGATGTGCGGCGGCACGCCTTTGGCGGCGTAGCTGACAATTCGCGCCAGCGGCTTCAGGCCGTGTTCCTTCACGGCTTTCTCACTGGCCAGAATCAGCGCGCCGGCGCCGTCAGACGTTTGTGAGCTGTTGCCGGCGGTGACCGAGCCACGCGCGGCAAACACCGTTTTGAGTTTGGCCAGGCCTTCGATTGATGTGTCCGGGCGCGGGCCTTCGTCCAGGCTCACCGTTTTGGTCTTGCTGATCACTTCGCCGCTGTCGAGGTCGGGTGAGCGGTCGGTCACTTCCACCGGCGTGATCTCTGCGGTGAATTCGCCCTCCTTTTGCGCCTTCATCGCTTTCTGGTGCGACTCCAGCGCAAACTGGTCTTGCGCCTCGCGTGAGACTTTCCACTGCTGCGCAACTTTCTCGGCGGTCAGGCCCATGCCGTAGGCGATGCCGATGTTTTCATCGTTGCCAAACATGGCGGGTGACAGCGAAGGCGAGTTGCCCGACATCGGTACCATGCTCATGCTTTCGGTACCGGCGGCAATCATCACATCGGCTTCACCGACCCGGATGCGGTCGGCTGCCATCTGGATGGCGCTGAGGCCGGAGGCGCAGAAGCGGTTCACCATGATGCCGCCGACGCTGGTTGGCAAGCCAGCCAGGACCGCACCTATGCGTGCGATGTTCAGGCCTTGCGGGCCCTCGGGAATGGCGCAGCCACAGATGATGTCCTCGATGGTTTTCGGGTCCAGCGTGGGCACCTGCGCCAACGCAGCCTGCAGTGCGCGCACCAGCAGATCGTCGGGGCGGGTGTTGCGGAAAAAGCCGCGATGCGAGCGCCCAATGGGTGTACGCGTGGCGGCAACGATGTAGGCTTCCTGGACTTGTTTGGCCATGATGATTTCTTTCAATTCCTGTTAACTTTTTCGCGGGCCGGAAGGTATCCAGGCCCAGACAAATTCGCATTCGACCGGGTTCACACCGAGCTCGTCGGTCACGGTCACCGGTACAGTCACTTCGCCCTTGTTGCTGGCCTGCATCAAGGCGCGCTGCGCATCACTCAGCGTGGC
>JANOCN010000847.1:0-5474 GCA_031412185.1 Betaproteobacteria bacterium
CATTCCTACCGCACGCTTTCTCAAACCACGTTGGCAACGCCAGAGTCTTCGCCCGAGGGTCTTTGCAGTAGTTGCGTTGCCGCTGGTCGTTCTTGCGTTGGCCCATGACGCGCGGGCAGACTTCGAATTGACAGCACCCGACGGACGGCGTCTGCTGCTGAAGGACGATGGAACCTGGAAGTACCAGGACGCGAAAGAAAAAGACGCGGTGGCGGCCAAGAGCCAGCCGCCGGAAGAAGCCACGCTGCAACTGGAGCAGAAAGTCGAGCGCGGCCCGCACTGCCGTGTGGTGCTGCGCCTTGTCAATACGCTGCCGTACGAGATCGGCCACATCGTTCCGTCTTTCTCCGCCTACCGCGCCAACGGTACGATGCATGAAACCGTGACGGTCGGTTTTCAATCAGTCCGCCCCGCGGAAAGCTTGCAACGCGCGGTCGAGTTCACCCGGATTGCCTGCGCCGACATTGCGCGGGTGCAGGTGAGCGATGCTGACCGCTGCCAGATGGGAGACCTGAACAAGTTCTCGCCCGCCAACGGTCAGTGCCTGGCGCGCCTTCGGATTGCGCCAAGCACAGTGACCAAGTTCGACAAATAGCGGGCTATTGCCGCTGGTTTCTCTGACGCGCCCGCTGCGTGTGCGCCTGAGCGCGTGAGAGGCAATCGAATGCGCCTGCGCTGAGGTGGCTGCCACGCTTTCAGGCAGTTGCGCGGCAGCGGCTGATCCAGCGCGCGGTAAGTTTTTCCTGCACCGCGTTCTGGCGCAGACGGTCATTCAGGCCTTGCCAGTCCACCCGGTCGAGTTCCTGGTCCTGGTTGAAACACGAGAACACATGGCGGATCGAACCGTCGGGCATCGTGTGCGGCTGCAGGCACTGCGCGCAGATCTCCTTCATCATGCATTGCATGGGTGAGTTGATCGAACCCACCGCAAAGTGACCAGCCTGCAGATACGGCTGCAGCACGGTGTGGCGCGCCTGTGCCACCGCCGCCATCATGCGGTCGGAACCGATGGCAACGAGTTGTTCCACGTCGGGCATCGCAATCGCCACCTCGCCCAGCCCCCCCTTTGCATAGGCCAGCATCGCCTGCACCATATTGCCCACAAAGCTGCGATCCTGGGTTCGTGTGGGCGTGAAGCCCGGCGCTTCGTCGCAACACCAGACAATGGCGTCCGACGCGGCTTCGATCTCCGCCACCTTGTAGCGGTCGATCATCTTCTTGTAGCCTGCAAAGTACAACACGCGCGAGCCCTGGGCGCGAAACGCCGCACCAATCGAAAACAGCACCGCGTTGCCCAAGCCCCCGCCCACCAGCAACACGGTCTGGTTGGCCGCAATATGGGTCGGCGCGCCGGTGGGCCCCATCAACACCACCGGCTCACCGGGACGCAGGTCGGCGCACAGGTCGGCTGAGCCGCCCATTTCCAGCACGATGGTGGACAACAGGCCCTGCTGCTTATTGCTGGCAGCCCCGGTAAGGGCCAGGCCCTCCATCTGTAGCCGTGTGGCGGGCACCTGGGCACCAGGCGCAGCATCCACCCGGCGGCTCAGGGCCTCGAAATTCTGCAGGCGGTAGAACTGCCCGGGCTGGAAGGCACGCGCCGCTGCGGGTGCCTTGAGCACTACCTCCACGATCGTCGGTGTCAGCCGTATCACTGCATGCACGGTGGCGCGCCAATCGGTGTTCAAACGCTCCAGGAAGGCGCGTCCCTGGTCTTCACCAGGCGCCGGTGCACGCTGGCGCAGCGCCTGGGTCACCACCGGAAAGCCCTGCTTGGCCGATCCCAGGGCCTTGACCACATTGCCGAAGTAGGACGGGTGCAGATCGCCAAAAAACGATACGAAGCGGCCGTCCGCTGCGCGCGACATCAGCACCTGCGCCTGCGCCGGCTTGGAAATGGCGGACGCGGGCTTGACGCTGGCGCCAGTCGCGTCCACCGCCGCAAAATATTTGCCGTCCAGCTTGAAGTGTGTCGCGTCTTCGCGCGCCAGCACGGTATTGGGCGACGTACCTGCCGCGATAAAAATGGCCCGCGCCGGCATCGTGATTTCGTCGCCGTCGCTCCAGTGCCCATCCTCACCACGTACCTGCCGCCGCACCGTGAGACCGGCCGCCGCACCATACCCATCCACCTGCACAGCGCGCGGGTCCACACACTCTACAAAACGTATGCCCTCCTGCAGCGCCAGCTCGACCTCCTCGTGGTTCAGGGTGTAGGCCGGGCTATCGACCAGCCGCTTGCGGTAGGCAATGCTGGCACCACCCCAGGCCTGCAGCAGCTCCAGCACCTGTGGCGCACGCCCATGCGCCAGCGCCGCTGCGCGTTCTTCCCGCACCAGACCGGCGTGGTGCATAAACTCCTGCGCGATCGCACGTTCCTCTTCGGCCATGCCCGCCAGCAAACCAGGAACTCCAACCACTTCGGCGCGCTGCAGGAACTTTTCCACCTGCACCAGGTAATACGCCAGCGACTCGGTAGCGGTGTCGATAGCGGTCAGCCCGCCGCCAATCACCACGATCGGCAGGCGCACCTGCATATTGGCAATCGACTCCTTCTTGGCGGCACCGGTGAGTTGCAGAGCCATCAGAAAGTCGCTGGCGGTACGCACACCGCGCGCCAGCCCGTTCGGAATATTCAGCGTAGTCGGTTTACCGGCTCCCATGGCAAGCGCCACGTGATCGAACCCGAGCGCCCAGGCATCCTGAAGCGTGACGGTACCGCCAAAACGCACCCCGCCGAAAAGTGCGAATTGCTCGCGCCGCTCCAGCAGCAGACGGATCACCTTGAGGAAATTCTTGTCCCAGCGCACGGTGATACCGTATTCGGCGACACCACCGAATCCGGCCATGCTGCGTTCGTCCAGCGGCTCCCGGAGCTCGGCGTAGTTGCGCACCGGATCGAACGCGCTGCGCGACCCGTCCAGCCGTACGCCAGACATGCGCTCGGGCAGGGGCTCGATCTTGAGCCCGTCGATGCCCACCACCATGTGACCATCGTTGAGCAGGTTGTGCGCCAGCCCGAAGCCGGCCGGCCCCATGCCCGCCACCAACACCCGGTAGCCACTGGGTGGTGTCGGCAGCCAGCGCTGCAGATTGAGCGGGTTCCAGCGCGTGAGCAGAGAATAGATCTCGAACCCCCAGGGCAGCTCCAGCACGTCCTTCAAGGTACGCGTCTCGGCTTGCGGAATGTTCACCGGCTCTTGTTTCTGGTAGATGCAGGATTTCATGCAGTCGTTGCAGATGCGGTGCCCGGTGGCTGCGACCAGCGGGTTGTCCACCGTGATGATGGCCAGCGCACCGACCAGGTGGCCCGCCGTCTTGGCCATGTGGAACTCGGAAATTTTTTCTTCCAGCGGGCAACCGGCCTGGTTGACGCCGAAAGCCGTCTTCTTGAACCTCACCAGACCGTCTGCGCCTGGTTTTTCCTTCAGGCCAGTGGAGCAGGAGTCCTTGCCCTGTTTGTGGCACCAGATGCAGTAGTGCGCCTGGTCCAGCGCGCCGGCCAGGTCGGTACCCGCATCGGTCAGCTTGAAACCGTCGCGGCGACGGATGTGCTCGGGCCGGATCGTGAAGGTGGTCAGCGCAGCTTCATCGCGGTCGACCACATGGTCAATCAGGTGCAAGGGGTCGATCTTGCGCGGCAGTTTGAACAGCAGGCCCTGGTGGTGGCGCTGCTCCCCGGCGGGTGTGTGCAGCGCCCAGGCGGCGTAACGCAGCGCCAGATCAATTTCGCGCGCGTAGTCGGCCTCTTGCGCCAGCCAGCGCGCGACATGCTGCGCAAAGGCCAACTCGAAGGCCGCTACGTCATTGGTGTCGCTGGCGTCGCTCGCCAGCAGGGTTTTTAGTTGCGCGCCAATCGCTGTACCGTCGATGGCTTGCGCCGCCTCGTGGTCATAGGCGCGCGCTACGCGGCGTTGTACAAACTGGCGCTTTACTTCAAACAGCGGTGCCAGCACGTGGTGTTGCTGCGCCAAAGCCGAGATTTCGGCGCTGATGCCAAACAGACGCCCCATGAAGTCGTCCAGGTGCGGGGCCAGGTCCACCAGCAATTGCGAAGCCTGTTTGGCGTCTGGCAATCCGCAGCTAACGCGCGCAGTGACAAGTCGCGCGGCCAGCGTGTCGTCAGCCTCTTGCAGCCAGCGCAAGAATGCGGCGTCCACCTGGTACAGCCCGGCATCTGCATAGAGATCGGCGAATTGGAGGTCGAAACCCAGTGTCAACATACCCTCGGCCCTTGTAGTTTGGCTTCAAACACGATGTCGTCCAGCCCATCGCGCGCAAGCAGTGTACTGGCAGCGCCAGGAGCCTGTCGGGGCCGCGAACCGATGCAGTGCAGGCGCCTGGGAACACCTGTACACAATTGAGGGTGCGGTCGACCAGCCCTGCCCCCGCGCACTGAAACTCGGTGCCGCCGCAGCGGCTTGCTCAAACGAGTGGATTGAGGGTTTTCAGCGCTTTGAAGCGCCCGAAATCGCGGTCAGCGCTCCATAACAGCGATACCCCGTGCTCGATGCAGATGGCCGCAATACGGGCATCGTGGAATTGCCCACCTTGCAGCTTGGCCTTGCGCGTCAGCTCCGACAGGATGCGCCAGTGTTGCGATCCGCTGTGCAGTACATGCGCTTGGGGCGACGCGAGCCATGCATCAACCTGCGAAAGTGCCTGATCAAAACCACTGGCCGGATTGAATATCTTTCGATTGGTGACGACAGAAAGAAAATCGTGCAGGCAGCTCACCGGTATCCCCCAGGGCTGGCTGCCTTCTGCAAGCGACCTGACACATGCAAAGGCTGCTGCATGAAAAGGCGATTCCGCCCGGTGCGCATACACCAGAATGTTGGTATCGACCGCGATCGGCCCGGGGGCTGGTAACGCGAGCGGCACCGTGCGCCTCCTCCAGCTCCGACCAGCGCCTTGGGTCCGCAATCAGCATCGAAGCGCCCGGTCAGAAGCATCCACGAGTGCTTATCGGTCACCGGCGCTGTCGGGTACCGCCCTTCTCTTTCGACGCGTTTGCGCCTTGCCGATTGCCGGCTCAATCCGGCTTGACGTTGGCCGCCTTGACCGCCCGCGCCCAACGCGGATATTCGCGTGCCAGCAAATCCGCAAACTCGGTGGTGGTTCCCAGTGGCACTTCGCCGGTTTCGGCGATCCGGTCCCGGACCTCGGGTGCCTGCAGGGCGCGGCGCAGAGCGTCCGACAATTTGGCCACCACCTCTGGCGGCGTGGCGGCGCGTAAGATCAATCCGAACCAGCCTCCCACGTCGTAACCCTGAACGCCAGCTTCGGCAAACGTCGGAAGATCCGGCATGGAAGCCGGACGCTTTAGCGTAGTGGTCGCCACGCCGATAATCTTGCCGCTCTTGATATGTTGGTTGACCTCGACCGGGGACAAAAATGCGCTGCTGACCTGCCCGCTGATCAGATCGATGATCGATTGCCCGCCGCCTTTATAAGGAATCGGCACGATGTCG
>JANOCN010000848.1:0-2276 GCA_031412185.1 Betaproteobacteria bacterium
GCGGACGACGAATTCCTGAATGACATGGGCGACGTGGCGCTGGGGTTGGTGACCTCGCATCCCTATTCGGCCTCGCACAACTCGCCAGCCAATAAGAAGTTCGTCGAAGCCTTCATGAAGCAGAGCAAAGGCATCCGCCCCAACTTCTTCGGTGTGGCGGCTTACGACGGCATGCGGGTGATCTACGAGGCTGTCAAGGCCACCAAGGGCACGGGCACGGGCGAGGCACTGGTCAACGGCATGAAGGGGCAGATATTCGAGAGCCCACGCGGCCCGATCTACATCGACGCCCAGACCCGCGACATTGTGCAAAACGTGTACATCCGGCGTGTCGAGCGGGTGAACGGCCAGTTGTACAACATGGAGTTCGACGTACTCAAGGACGTCAAGGACCCGAACAAGACCAAATGAGCGCAGGCGTGTCGGGTCAGCCATGCTGACCATCCTGTTCGACGGCATCGCCTACGGCATGCTGCTGTTTGTGCTCGCCGTGGGGCTGGCCGTGACGATGGGGCTGATGAACTTCATCAACCTGGCACACGGCGCGTTTGCCATGGCCGGTGGTTATCTCACGGTGGTGCTGATGCAGCGCTTCAGCGTGCCGTTCCTGTGGTGCCTGCCGCTGGCATTCCTGTTTTCGGCCGCGCTGGGTGCGGTGCTGGAGCGCACCTTGTACCGGCCCATGTATGCCAAGCCGCACCTGGACCAGGTGCTGTTCTCGATTGGCCTGACCTTCATGGCCGTGGCCGGCACTGATTATTTTCTGGGCTCGTCGCAGCAGATCATCCAGTTGCCCGAGTGGCTGCGCGGGCGAACCGAGCTGGGCTCGGGTGACTGGACGTTGGGTATGGGGCACTACCGATTGTTCATTATTGCCGTGTGTGCGGCCCTGACGGTGGCGCTGCAATACGCCCTTGCACGCACGCGTTTTGGGAGCCGTCTGCGGGCGGCTGTGGACGACCAGCGCGTGGCGGCGGGCCTGGGCATCAATGTCAACATCGTTTTCCTCGCCACTTTTGCCGTCGGTTCTGGCCTCGCAGGTCTGGGGGGTGCCCTGGGTGCCGAAGTGTTGGGGCTGGACCCGACCTTTCCGCTCAAGTTCATGATCTACTTTCTGATTGTGGTTGCCGTGGGGGGCACCTCGTCGATCACCGGCCCGCTGCTGGCCGCCTTGCTGCTCGGCATTGCCGACGTGGCGGGTAAATACTACATACCCAAACTCGGGGCGTTTGTGGTCTACAGCCTGATGATCGTGCTGCTGATCTGGCGTCCGCAGGGATTGTTTGTACGCAAAGGTGCCAAATGAAAACTGCGGCGCACGAGACCCTGCGCGCCTTCTCGCGCCCCAAGGCCTGGGAGCCGCTGTTGTGGTTGCTGGCCTTTGCCGCCCCACTGGTGCTGGACCGGCACACCCTGATGATCAACGAGATCGTCATATTCGCGCTGTTCGCGATTTCGCTGGATCTGATACTGGGCTACACCGGCATCGTGTCGCTGGGCCATGCCGCATTTTTCGGCATGGGTGCGTATGCGGCAGCGTTGTTTGCCAAGCTGGTCCACCCCGACCCGGTGCTGGGCCTGTTGTTTGCCATGGCCGTGTCCACGGTGCTGGGGGCCGTATGCAGCCTGACCATCATGCGCGGTACCGACCTCACGCGGCTCATGGTCACGAAGGGCATGGCCTTGATCCTCCTGGAGCTGGCCAACAAACTCGATAGGCTGACGGGTGGTGCCGATGGTTTGCAGGGCGTGGTGATGGCACCCGTATTGGGCCGTTTCGAGTTTGGCCTGTCGGGTACCACAGCCGCGTATTACTCGCTGTGTGTGACCCTGCTGCTGTTTCTGCTGGTGCGAAGGTTGGTGTTTTCGCCCTATGGCGCGACCTTGATGGCGGTGCGCGACAACCGCCTGCGGGCTATGGCCATTGGTATCCCGGTGGCTGCCCGTCTGGCCACTGTCTACACCGTAGCGGCAGCGATAGCGGGTGCATCGGGTGCATTGCTGGCGCAGACCACCGGGTTTGCATCGTTGGACGGGTTTGAATTCCACCGCTCGGCCGACGTGATGTTGTTGCTGGTAATCGGTGGCGTGGGCTGGTTGTATGGCGGCATTGTGGGTGCCATCGTCTTCAAAATCATGCACGACATCCTGTCTTCGATAACACCGCAATACTGGACCTTCTGGATCGGCCTGTTCCTCGTGGTCCTGATGCTGGTCGGCCGTGACCGTCTGTTCAGGCCGTGGACCTGGTGGCGCAGGCGCAAGTCATCATGAAC
>JANOCN010000849.1:0-1578 GCA_031412185.1 Betaproteobacteria bacterium
GCCACCCAGGCGGTCACCACATCGGGCGACGACAAACCCCAATAGGTCGCGTCCTGGTGCCACGACACGTAACTGGCATCGCCACCGTTCTTGGTAAAAAACTGCGAACCCCAGCACAGGATATTTGGACCCAGCACACACTCGACTGCGTCCAGAATCTGCGGAAGGCGCACCAACTCGCCCAGCCACGGGAACACCAGATGCGGCTTCTGGTTGATGCGCGCCGGCAGGCTGCCACCCAGCGCTGCCTCGGTGCGCTCCAGTTGCCCAAGCAAACCGGCGGCTTGGGCGGCGTCCATAACCCGGACCGGGAAGTGGATACCATCGCGCCGGTAGCGCGCCACGGCGGCGGCGTCAAGGCTGGAGCGTGTAGTGCGGCGTGTCATGCAGGGTGTTGTACAGAATATTCATTAGTGAATGCGGTATTTAAATATAAACTCCGAACCGACCGACTGTCAAGCAGGGAAACCATGACAAAGGAGAAACCCGACACCAGCCAGTACAGCGCTCCGGCGCTAGAGAAAGGGCTGGACATACTCGAGCTGCTGGCGGACGCTTCCGCAGGGCTGACCCAGAACCAGATTGCGGCCCAGCTCGGGCGCTCTGCCAGCGAACTGTTTCGCATGGTTGAAGTGCTGGAGCGGCGCAGTTATGTGGGGCGCATCGCACAGGGCGGTGCGTACCAGTTGACGCTGAAAATGTTCGAGCTCGCGCATCGCCAGCCCCCGGTCAAACGGCTGCTGGAGACCGCCTTGCCACGCATGCAGGCGCTGGCCCGGACCACCAGCCAGTCCAACCACCTGGTGGTGTACCACGACCACCGCATCCTGGTCATGGCGCAGGTCGACAGCCCGGAGGCGATGGGATTCTCAGTGCGCCTGGGCGCGCACTTTCCGTTTCGCGCCGACCGGGTCTCGGCGCGCGTGCTGGCAGCGTTTCAGACCCCTGAGGTCAGAATCGCCATGACCGACGAGATGTTGCGCAACGACCCCCATCCGCCATCGCGCACCGGCTTGGTACGCCGCATCGACACCATCCGCAAACGAGGCTTCGAGGAACACGTCAGCGAAACCCTGCCGGGGATCACCGACTTGTGTTTCCCGATCATCGACAGCAGCGGCCACGCGATCGCTACCCTCACACAACCGTACCTGCGCCAGCGTGACGTCAAGATGCCGGTGGCCGAGGCGCGCGCGGCGCACGCACTGGCAGTGCAGTCGATTTCGCTGGAGCTAGGTGCCGGGAGCACACACTTTCAGACCGCGCTGCCAACCTGAGTTCAGTGCGCGCTGGCACCCAGTTTTGCGCCGGGTTTTACCTGCTGCAGCAGTGCCAGCATGTCGGCCTGGATACGCGCGAGTGCGGCCTCGGTGTGCCCTTCAAAGCGCAGCACCAGCACCGGGGTGGTGTTGGAGGAGCGCATCAGCCCGAACCCATCGGGCCAGTCGACGCGCAGACCATCGATGGTGTTGACCGTGGCGGGAGCGGTGAATTTGGCCAGCGCCACCGCCTGCTGCACCAGCCGGGGCGCTTCGCCCTCCGCACAGGCTACGTTTATCTCGGGGGTGGAGAAACTGG
>JANOCN010000850.1:0-3210 GCA_031412185.1 Betaproteobacteria bacterium
CATGCGAACACCAAACTCCGTCTCGAATAAGGCGTACATCGGACCATGGTAGGCACCCAGGCGTTCGGCCGTCAGTCCTTTGAACGGACCACCCGGCAGCCATATGTCTTCCAGTATCGTGGGCACGCCGGCGAACGACAAAACGCGCCGCACTTCAAGAACCGGGTCGCCGGTGCGCAGTGCCAGAGCGCGCGCAATATCCGCCGAGGCCCGCAACCGTCGACAATCAACAATCTCGCGCAATGCCGGGCCATCGCTGCCCGGGTCACCATCGTCAGGAATCAGTTTCAGAAAGCGGTATTGGACCTGCTGCTCGGCATGGGTCGCCACAAATGTGCCTTTACCCTGCCGACGCACCAGCAGATTGTCTGCCGCCAACGCGTCGATGGCCTTGCGAACCGTGCCCTGGCTCACGCGGAAACGGGTTGCAAACTCGATCTCGCTGGGTATGGCCTCACTTGGCTTCCACTCACCGGCCTGCAGGCTTTTCAGTATCAAAGCCTTTATCTGTTGGTAGAGCGGGCTGAACGCCGGCGTCATTGCACCCCGACCGACGGCGTCGGTTTCTGCGGGGGCGTCAGTCTTTGCGGTGCCTGTTGGCTGTGGTTGGTGCATGGGACGTCACCCTACAAACGGCAATGCGGCGGGCTCGGTCGTTTAATCATATCTTATATAAGACATAAGACAAGTTGACTGGTGGTAATTTTCGCGGGTAAACTCGTCTCGGCAGAGCGATGCTCGGGCCACCCGGTTCCGGCGTTGCTTCGAGGCCTCTGTTCCAACTTTTCCTGGAGTTTCTTCATGAGTAAAAAGCCTGTCCGTGTTGCCGTTACCGGTGCCGCTGGCCAAATTGGTTACGCCATCCTGTTTCGTATTGCTGCAGGGGAGATGCTGGGTAAGGATCAGCCGGTAATTCTGAGTCTGCTCGAAGTGCCGGTGGAGAAGCCACAGCAGGCTTTGCAAGGCGTGATGATGGAGTTGCAAGACTGTGCTTTTCCGTTGCTCGTCGGCATGGAGGCGCACGGCGACCCGATGACAGCATTCAAGGACGCTGACTATGCGCTGTTGATCGGCTCGCGCCCGCGCGGGCCGGGCATGGAACGCGCTGAACTGCTGGCGGTTAACGCAGAGATATTCACTGCGCAGGGTAAGGCGCTGGATGCTGTAGCCAGCCGCAACGTAAAGGTGCTGGTGGTTGGCAACCCGGCCAACACCAATGCCTACATCGCCATGAAAAGTGCGCCGGGCCTGCCGCGCCGCAACTTTACCGCCATGCTGCGTCTGGACCACAACCGCGCCTTGAGCCAGATTGCTGCCAAGACTGGCAAAGCCGTCGCCGACATCGAAAAGCTGGTAGTTTGGGGAAACCATTCGCCAACAATGTATGCAGATTACCGTTTTGCGACCATCCAGGGCCAGAGCGTCAGGCAGATGATCAACGACCAGCAGTGGAACGCGGATACCTTTTTGCCCACTGTCGGCAAGCGGGGTGCAGCCATCATCGCAGCACGCGGTGTTTCGTCTGCGGCGTCGGCGGCAAATGCAGCGATCGATCACATGCGGGACTGGGCCTTGGGTACCGGAGGCAAGTGGGTCACCATGGGCATTGCATCAGACGGGCAGTACGGAATACCCAAAGACACCATGTTTGGTTTCGCCGTCACCTGCGAGGGGGGCGAATACAAATTGGTAGAGGGGCTGGAGATTGATGGGTTCAGCCAGGAGTGCATCAACAAGACACTCAAGGAATTGCAGGATGAACAGGCCGGGGTCGCGCACCTCCTGTAAGCGGTGAGCCATCCGCGCGCCATCCTGCTCGGTGCCCAGGCTAACGCGGCGCACCTTCCTGTATGTGACCACTACAGCGGGGTAGAAGTGCGCATGCGCAAGAGCCTGGTTTTGCAGGCCGAGATGGCGCAGGAATTCAACGCCTGCGTGTTTGATGTCACGCTGGATTGTGAAGACGGTGCCCCTGTTGGTGGCGAGACTGATCACGCGGCGATGGTTGTCGCCCTTATTCGCGAACACGTCGGAACGTCGGGGTCGCAAGGGCGAACTGCCCCAAGAGTGGCGGTTCGTGTACATCCCGTGCATCACCCGGCGTTCCAGCAGGACATCGAGTCGATTGTGGGTGGGGTTGGCGACGCCTTGTGCCACTTGATGGTGCCCAAGGTCGAATCGGTGCACGATGTCGATGCCGTGCTGGCAGCCGTTGGCCGTGCTTCATCGGGCCTGCGTGCGCACCCTTTGCCGTTGCACGTTTTGGTGGAGTCGCCAGCCGCAGTGCATCGCGCTTTTGAAATCGCAGCGCATCCCAACGTGCAGTCGATCAGTTTTGGATTGATGGATTTTGTGTCCGCCCACGGTGGGGCCATCGCTGCAGAGGGTATGTCGGGCGCGGGGCAATTCAGGCACCCCCTGGTGGTGCGGGCCAAACTGGAAATTGCGTCTGCGTGCCACGCACACGGAAAAGTCCCGTCGCATTGTGTGGTGACCGAGTTTCGCGATCTCACCGCGCTTCAGTTAGCGGCCAGAACCGCTGCCAATGCGTTTGGCTACACACGGATGTGGAGCATCCATCCCGGCCAGATAAGAACCATACTGGCGGCATTTGCGCCCGAGCCCGGGCAGATTGAACTCGCCTCCGAAATCATCGCCAACGCCCAGCGGGCGGACTGGGCTCCGATTGCTTTTCAAGGGCAGTTGCATGACCGCGCAAGCTACCGGTTTTTCTGGCAGATTCTTGAGCGCGCGCACCAGACCGGACAAGCCCTGCCGGATACCGTGCAACCGTATTTCGCAACGCCGCAGCATTGATGCTGGATCGTCAACACCACCGGGTCTCTCGCATGAAGAAGTATTTTGCCGCTGCACTCGCCATGACGCTGGCAGTCAGTGTTGCGGCACAGAGTGTGCCTAAGGCCCGATCCAAGGTGGACCGCAACGCGAGCCGCAAGGAGATTCGCGTGGTGGCACGCAACACGGCCGCCGAAGTGCGGGCACCTTTGTCAGTGGCCGAGCTCGAGATTGCGCGCAGGGTCCAGGTAGGTACGCTGCCTTGCGAACTCGGGCAGGTTGTCGTGCTGACACCGGACCCGGCGGCAACGGGATTCTTCCATCTGCGTCTGGCCAAGGAAACCTTCCATGTTGCTCCTGAAGAAACCACTACTGGAGCCATCCGGCTGGAAGACAAAGCGGCTGGCGTGGTCT
>JANOCN010000851.1:0-11718 GCA_031412185.1 Betaproteobacteria bacterium
CCCGTCCTGGAGGCAATGTCACCGGTGTGTCCTCCAACCTTCCGGCGCTGGTTCCGAAGCAATTTCAGTTGCTGCGTGAAACCCTTCCTGGCCTGCAACGCGTAGCATTCCTGGGGTCCACCGACGACATTGCGACCCGGATCTTTGTGGAACAGGCAGAGTCTGCCGCCCGTGTGCTGGGCATCCAGCTGCAGTTGGTGCTGATAAGCCATGCCAGCGAATTCGAGTCGGCTGCAAACGCCATGGCGCGCGAACGCGCACAAGCGGTTGTGGTACAGCCCTTGTTCACTCTTGGTCAGTCGGGTCCTTTGGCGGAGGTCTTGGGCAGGCGCAAGTTGCCGTCCCCGTCTCGGGGCTGCGTCCGTTCGTGCTTGCGGGTGGCCTCATGACCTTTGGCCCGAACCGGGCTGAACAGTGGCGCCGCTCGGCCAGTTTCGTGGACCGCGTGCTCAAAGGTGCGCAGCCCGCTTCGTTGCCGGTGGAGGAACCAACCACGTTCGAACTGGCCCTCAACATGAAGACCGCCCGGGCCATTGGTCTCACGATCCCGCAGTCGCTGCTGCTGCGCGCCGACGAGGTGATCCAGTGAAGCGACGTACCGTTGTCGGGCAAATCACCGCCGGTGCCGCCCTCGGCGCGCTGGGCTTTGGGCGCGTTGACGCGCAGTCCGCCGGGAGAAGCCCCCGCATCGGCGTGTTGCGCTGGGGCTCGCCCGCTGATGATGGGAATAACCGCCTGATCCAGGCTCTGGCAGCCATCGGCTACGTGGAAAACCAGACTATCGCCATTGAATGGCGTTTTGTCGCCAGCAGGGACCAGGCCCAACGCCACGCGGCCGAGCTCGTGGCGCTGAAGCCCGACTTGCTGATTGGTTCTGCCACGCCTGCGGCAGCGGCCTTGCGAGACGCGACCAAAACCGTGCCGATTGTGATAGCCGGCGTAGCAGACCCGGTGGGTGCGGGCCTGGTCGCCACGCTGGCGCGGCCGGGTGGCAACATTACCGGTGTGTCCAGCAACCTGCCAGCCATGGTGCCCAAGCAGTTGCAATTGCTGGGCGAGGTGATTGGCGGCTTGCAGCGCGTGGCTTTTCTCGGGTCTTCCGACGACCCGGCCACCAAAGTTTTTGTCGAGCAGGCCCTGTTGAGCGCCAAGACGCTTGGCATCAGGATGCAGGTGGTGCTGGTCAGCCAGCGCGCGGAATTCGAGGCCGCCACAGATACCATGCTGCGCGAGCGGACCCAAGCGGTCATCGTGCAGCCACTTTTTGGCGTCAGCCAGGCCGGGCCGCTGGTCGAGCTGCTGGTAAGGCGCAAGTTGCCCTGTGTTTCCGGCGTACGCCCGTTTGTGGTTGCGGGTGGCTTGATGAGCTACGGCTTCAGCCAGACTGACGCCTTCCGCCGCACCGCCAGTTTTGTGGATCGTGTGCTCAAGGGCGCAGCACCAGCCAGCCTGCCCGTGGAAGAGCCGACCATTTTCGAGCTGACACTCAACCTGAAAACCGCCAGGGCGCTCGGCATCGCTGTCCCGCAATCTCTGCTGCTGCGCGCCGACGAGGTGATTCAGTGAATCGGCCGCCGCCGTGACCTGCTGCATGTTGCGGGTCTTGTGAAGCTAGCTCCGAGTCGTGTCCTGGCGCAGGACGGCGCTCCTGTCAATCAAACACCGGCACCGCTCATCTATCCTTCGCTGGCAGCCCCGGGCGAGAGATCCTCCAGGCGGCAGAACATCGCCGAGAAACTGGTGGTGTCTGAGCCTTGCACCGTAGCACCGTCTGTGCTGGTGGAATGCGAATGGGTGTTGCGGGCGAGTTATGGGTTGGATGCACCACGTATCGCAGCCAGTCTGCGGGACTTTCTGGCACTGGAGCATATCGATGCTCTGGACCCGGTGCTGACCCAGCAGGCGCTGCAAGCTTATGTGGCCGGGCTTGATTTTGCCGACGCACTGCATGCAGCGCAGCGCCAGGATGGTGCGCGTTTCGTCACGTTCGACCGCCAGCTGGTCAGGCGTGCGCCCAGAGCGGGCGTACTGGGCGTTTCGCTGCTCAAGGCCTGAGTTGCATGCGTAGACGGGCCTTCAGCCTTTCGGTACGATTACTTTGAGGCCCTTGAAATAGTCGCGGACAAAGCCCGCGTCACGGGTGATGAGGGCGGTGCATTGCAGCAGCGCATGGGCACCGATCAGGAAGTCAGGCACGGTGCGCTCGCCCACGGCGGGCAGGCCGGCGCTGCGTCGGCGTTCTTTATAGCGGCGCTGCATCTCGCCGGCACGCACGGCGGCGTCCGAGTCGATGGCGCTGTAGGCGATGCCGGCTTCTTCCAGGGCGCCCAGCAGCCCGGTGCCGCCGGTGCTCGAATTCGCCAGGCCAGAGACGACTTCACTGAGCACCACGTCGCACACCACCACCGGTCCGCGCGCCAATGCCTGGCGCAGGCTGTTTTCGGCGGCCTCGGCGCGGGCGTCATCGCCGAGCAGGTCGATCAGCACGGAAGAGTCGATCGCGATCAAGGGCACGCTCAGGGTTCGACCGGGTCGCCCGGGGCGCGGCCTCGCAGCTCGCGCATGATGTCGTCGGTAGTCTTGCCTTTGGGCAGCTTGAATCGGCCGCGAAGGCGTGACACGGCGTCGTCAACGTTCTTGCGCAGAATAATGCGGCTGCCGTCGAGCTCAACCTTGAGCTGCGTGCCCTTGGTCAAACCGAGGGCGTCGCGCACGGCTCTGGGCAGAGTGATCTGCCCACGTTCAGCAACAGTGGCATCCATGGGTTCAGCCTAAAAAAGTATGCTTTAATCATACATACCTTGGGTGCCAGCGTCAATTCCAGCCGTATTCCAGCCGCAGGTGTTGTGTTGTCGGCGCGTCCGGGCCTGCTGGCGTGCGGGCGAACGCAAGCGAATGAGGAGATCGAATGAACCAACGGCGACGATGGGTGCTTGCGCTGGGTGCCGTGCTCTCGAGTCCGGCCGGGTTGTCGCGGGCCGACCAGGTTATTGAATGATGCAGCGCGGCCGCCTGTTCCGCAAGTACCTGCTGCTGATCCTGTCGCTGGTGACGCTGGTGTTGCTGGTGTCCAGCGGCATCAACCTGTATTTTTCGTACCAGGAGAACCGCGCCGCGCTGGCCAGCCTGCAGCGCGAAAAGGCCATAGGTGCCGCATCGCGCATTGAGCAATACATCCGCCAGGTTTCGCAACAGCTGGTCTATGCGGCCTTGCCGCAGATCGATGCTGGTGACGTGGAGCTGCGCCGGGTTGAATTTCTCAAGCTGCTGCGCCAGGCCCCAGAGGTCACCGACATCGCGCAGATCGACGCCACCGGCAAAGAGCAGATCGCCGTATCGCGCCTTGGCATGGACACCGTGGCCTCGGGCAAGGACCGCTCCGGCGAGCCAGCGTTTGTCAACGCCAAACGCGGGCAGCCCTGGTACGGCCCGGTGTATTTTCGCAAGGAGACTGAGCCGTACATGACGGTGGCCACGCGCTCGGGTGGCGACAAGGGGCCGGTGACGGTGGCTGAAGTGAACCTCAAGTTCATCTGGGACGTGGTGTCGCGCATCAAGATCGGCGAGAAGGGCAAAGCCTACGTGGTGGATGGCATGGGTTTGCTGGTGGCCGACCCGGACATTGGCCTGGTGCTACGCAAGACCAGCCTGGCTGCCTTGCCGCACGTCAAAGCGGCTGCCAACCTGCACACTACCGACGAACCGGCGATGGAGTCGGTGAATCTGGCGGGCGTCGCGGTGTTGACATCGGCAGCACCGATCGAACCGCTGGACTGGAAGGTGTTTGTCGAGCAACCAGTGTCGGAGGTGTTCGCCAAACTCGACGCTTCCATCCTGCGCACCGGGCTGCTGCTGCTCGCGGGCCTGGCGCTCTCGTCTGTGGCGGCCTCTGCCCTGGCGCGCAGCATGGTGCGCCCGATTGGCACGCTCGACGAGGGCGCGCGGCGTATCGGCGCTGGCGACCTGGACCAGCAGATACACATCAAGACCGGTGACGAGCTGGAGGCACTCGCCGACCAGTTCAACCGCATGACCGGGCAACTACGCGAGTCCTACGCCGGACTGGAGCGCAAAGTGGAACAGCGCACCGCCGAGGTGACCGAAGCACTCGAATACCAGACTGCCATCAGCGATGTGCTGCGAGTCATCAGTGAGTCGCCGACCGACGTGATACCGGTGTTCGAGGCGATCATGGCAAGTGCCCAGCGCTTGTTCGGTGCGCCTATAGCTGCGGTTTTCCGTTACGACGGACAACAGGTGCATTTGGTTGCCACGCGTGGCTGGTCGGACGCGGCGATCGAAGACGCGCGTCGGCACTATCCGGCGCCGCCGCACCGGCGCATGCTGAGCGGCCGGGTCATACTGTCCAGACAGGCGCAGACCGAGGAGGATACCCACGCCGACCCGCTTTACGACTCAGCCACCGCGCGACTGGGCTCGTGGCGCCGAATGATCGGCGCGCCGATGCTCAAGGACGGCCTTGCGGTGGGAGCGATCATCATCGCCTGGCCAGACCCGGGAGCAACCCCTGCGCGGCAGTCGGCCCTGCTCAAGACCTTCGCCGACCAGGCCGTGATCGCTATCGAAAACGTGCGGTTGATCAACGAGACCAAGGAGGCGCTGGAACAGCAGACGGCGATCGCGGAAATTCTGCGTGTCATAAGCAGTTCACCGACTGACACGCAGCCGGTGTTCGAGGCGATCGTCCGGAGCTGTCGCAGGCTGTTCAAGAGCCGTACCGTTGTGCTGCACGGCGTGCGCGAAGGAATGATCGAGACGATTGCGATTGCTCGGGACGAGGCGCTCGTGTTGGGCGCCTACCGTCCGATTGATTGCTGGCCGCTCGACCGCGCCAGCGCCATGGGCGTGTGCTTGCTCGACGCCCGGGTACTGAATGTCGCGGACACCCAGGACGCGACGGCCGATTTTCCGCGTCTCAAGGAATTGTCGGCAGCGCTCGAATTCGGCTCTGGGTTGTTCGTCCCGATGGTGCGCGGCGGCCGTGCAGAGTTTGGCCTTGCCATCATGCGCGTCACGCGCGGTGCCTTCACCGAGTCCGAGATCGCACTGGCGCAGACCTTCGCCGACCAGGCGGTGATCGCGATCGAAAACGTACGCCTGTTCAACGAAACCAGGGAGGCGCTTGAGCAACAGACGGCCACCTCGGAAATTCTCAAGGTCATCAGCGGATCGATCACAGATACGCAGCCGGTGTTCGACGCCATCGTGCGCAGTTGCCAGAAGCTTTTCGCCGGCCGGGCGGTGAATCTGCTGATCCAGTCGGGCGAGATGCTGGAACGGGTGGCGGCAGCAAGCGACGGTGCGCTGACCGGCGAACCGGGCATGGATCGCTGGCCGCTGGATCATGACAGCGTCTCGGGCGAGTGTGTGCTGTCGTCGCGCGTGATGGTGGTGCCCGACCGGGAGCGCGCGTTTTCGCAGTTTCCGCGCACGCGTGAACTCGCCACCGCGATTGGCTGGCGCTCCGGCTTGTTCGTTCCGTTGCTGCGTGAAGACAAGGCGGTCGGCTGCATCGGCATCCTGCGCGATACAGTGGGCGACTTTGACGCGAAGGAGGTATCGCTGGCGCAAGTCTTCGCCGACCAGGCGGTGATAGCGATCGAAAACGCACGCCTGTTCAACGAGATCCAGGACAAGAGCCGCCAGCTGGAGATCGCCAACCAGCACAAGAGCGAGTTCCTGGCGAACATGTCGCACGAGTTGCGTACGCCGCTCAACGCCATCATCGGTTTTTCGGAGGTACTGCTAGAGCGTATGTTCGGTGAACTCAACGAGAAGCAGGACGACTACCTGAAGGACATCTTCAGCTCCGGCAAACATCTGCTGTCACTCATCAACGATATCCTCGACCTGTCGAAAATCGAGGCCGGGCGCATGGAGCTGGATCTGGGCGACTTCGACGCCGCGCAGGCGCTGGCCAACGCGATGACGCTGGTGCGCGAACGTGCGCAGACCCATGGCATTGGTCTGACGCTGGAGGCCGATACCACCATAGGCGAGATCCGTGCCGACGAACGCAAGTTCAAGCAGATACTGGTCAATTTGCTGAGTAACGCAGTCAAGTTCACGCCCAACGGCGGGAGTGTAGTGGTGCGCGCCACGTTGACGCAGACTGGTATCGGGGTCGCGGTCAGCGACACAGGTGTCGGCATCTCGGCTGAAGACCAGTTGGTGGTGTTTGATGAGTTCAAGCAGGTCGGGCGCCACTACACCAACAAACACGAAGGCACAGGCCTGGGCTTGGCGTTGACCAAACGTTTTGTAGAGCTACACGGTGGCAGATTGAGCCTTCAAAGCGAACCCGGTGTGGGCTCCACTTTCACCTTCACCATTCCGAGGCAGACATGAGCGCTGCGCTGAACCGCTTCAAGCAAGCGAACGTCCCCTCAGGGGGCAGTGCAGTACATGCGTCATCGCTTGCCATCGATCCCGGGGAAGTGACAAACATGGGGGGAACATGGCTCTCATTCTGATCGTCGAAGACAACGACAAAAACATGAAGCTGGCACGTGATGTGTTGCAGGCCAAAGGCTATACGACGCTGGAGGCGGTGAACGGCGAAGAAGGTGTCCGGCTGGCGCTGGCGCACACGCCCGACCTGGTGTTGATGGACATCCAGCTGCCCGACATAAATGGCGTCGAGGCGTTCCGGCGCATCCGCGCGCATGCCGCCACAGCAGCGATTCCTGTGGTGGCATTCACCGCCTCGGTCACCCCGATGGACCGGCACCGCATCACCGACGCGGGGTTCGACGGCTTCATCGGCAAACCGGTCAATCTGAAGGAGTTTCTGCAGACTGTGCGCGAGACGCTGGAGGCACACAAGCGATGAGCGCTGCGCCGGGCCGCCCCAAGCAAGCTCGCGCCCCCTCGGGGCTGAAGCCTGCGGCTCCAAGCCTGCTCGGGCAGGCTTGGACAGGCGACAGAGGCGAAGCGTCTCGCGAGCCGCGGCCTGCAAGGCCTCGCGCAGTACACGCAGTGACAAGCGTGGGGGCCATATGACGCCCGGGAAAATTCTCGTGGTGGACGATACCCCGGCCAACGTCAAGCTGCTGGTCGATGTGTTGACGGCCAAGGGTTACGACGTGGCTGCGGCAATCAACGGCGAAGAGGCGCTTGCGAGCGTGGCGCAAAACCGTCCCGACCTGGTGCTGCTCGATATCATGATGCCCGGCTTGTCGGGGTACGAGGTTTGCAAGCTTCTGCGCGCCGACCCGGCTACCGCTTTGTTGCCCGTGGTGCTGTGTACTTCGCTGGACCCGCAGCAGGAGCGTATCAAGGGCATCGAGGCGGGTGCCGACGACTTTTTGACCAAACCGATCAACCGGCCCGAGCTGCTGGCGCGCGTGCGGTCGCTGCTGCGCATCAAGACCCTGCAAGACGAGGTGAAGACGCAGGCGCAGCAGATTGCCGAGTGGAACCGCACGCTGGAGCAACGCGTGCAGGCGCAGGTAGGGCAGATCGACGGCCTGGGCCGGCTCAAGCGGTTTTTCTCGCCGCAGCTGGCTGACGCCATCGTGGCTGGCGGCGCAGACATGCTCAAGACGCACCGGCGCGAAATCAATGTGGTGTTTATTGATTTGCGCGGCTTTACGGCGTTTACCGACCAGGCCGAACCCGAAGAAGTGATGGAAATGCTGCACGCTTTCCATGCTGCCATGGGCCGTATCGTGCTGGAATACGGCGGCACACTGGAGCGTTTTGCGGGCGACTCGGTGATGGTATTTTTCAACGACCCGGTGCCGATGGAGCGTCCCGCAGAGGCTGCCGTGCGCATGGCGCTGGCCATGCAGGAAGCGTTCCCGCCGCTGGCTGCGGAATGGCGCAAGCGCGGCTTCGAGTTGGGCCTGGGCTGCGGCATCGCGCAGGGGTATGCCACGCTGGGCCAGATCGGTTTTGAAGGGCGCTGGGACTATGCGGCCATCGGCAGCGTAACCAACCTGGCGGCACGGCTTTGCTCCGAGGCCACTGGCGGCCAGGTGCTGGTAGACCGCAAGACCATGGCCCGGGTCGAGGCTCTGGTGGACGCTGCCGCGCTGGGACCTCTGGCGCTCAAAGGCTTCACGCACCCGGTACCTGCGTTTGTGTTGGCTGGGCTCAAGGCACCGGTCGGCGCCGAAAAGGGTTGAAGCCGGTTACCAGCGCGGCGGCCAGCAACACCAGCGCGCCGCCGAGGTAAATGCCGGGGCTGAGTTGCTCACCGAGCAGCAGGTGCCCCCAGGTCACGCCGAACATCGGAATGAAAAACATCGGGCTCATGGATGCTACCGGGGTCACGTGGCGCAGGATGCGCAGGTGCATCCAGAACGCCACACCCGACGTCAGCACACCCAGCACCAGCACAATCAGCAGCGCCACCACGGACAAGTGCGCCTGTGGCAGATTCCACAGACCGCCAGGCAAGACGAACAGCAGCGCAGCGGCGTGCAGGGGGCTGGCAATTTCCAGTGGCTCCATGCGGCGCGTGGCCCGTTTCATCAACGGCACTGAAAAACCGAAACAGACCGCGCCCAGAATCGCCGCTGCGGTACCCCACAGAACCTCGGGTGTGGGTTGCACCGGCCCCAGGCGCACGATCATCCCCACACCAAGAAGGCCACACACGCATCCCAGCACCTTGCCCCGTGTGAACCGGTCTTCCTTGAGCCAGGTGGAGACCAGTACGCCGAACACGACCGAGGTCGAGTTGAGCAGCGCGACATAACCTGCGGGCAGCTTCAGCGCTGCCCACGAGAACAGGAAAAACGGCGCCGCGACCGCCAGTACGCTGAGCAGAGCCAGCTCGCGCCAATGTTGCCAGGGCCAGCGTTGGCCGGCCGCACGCATGATCAGTGCCAGTGTCAGCGTGGCCACAGCCAGGCGCAACATCGACAACACGCTGGGTCCGAGCAGCGGGCTGGCCACACGCAACATCGGGAACGAGGCACCCCAAAGGGCGGACAGAGCCATCAGCTGCAGAAAGGTTGTGGGGCGCACTGCATCGATTGTCGTCCAGGCACCAGCCGCGTGCTGGGGTAGCGCAGGCTCGGGCACAATGCCCGCTCCTCGCCCATTGCCCGCCCCATACGCTTGCGCCGCCTCTATTCCCCCGCCCTACGCCTGGAAGCAACAGCATTGTGGAAACTCGCCTGGCCAATCCTGATTGGCCAGCTGGCTACTGTGGGCATGGGTGTAGCCGACGTAGCCATGGCCGGGCATTCCTCCGCGCAGGACCTGGCCGGGGTGGCGCTGGGGGTGTCGATCTGGCATATCGTGATCGTCACCCTGATGGGTGCCTTGATGGCGGTGAACCCAATCGTGTCCCAGCACCAGGGCGCGGCTGAGTTTGCGCAGATACCCCATGTGGTGCGCCAGGCTTTATGGATGGGCCTCGGCCTTGGCTTGCTGGCGATGCTGGTGGCCAATACAGCCGCGCTGGTGTTTGTGCATCTCAGCATAGAACCGGCCGTGCAGGTGCTGGCAACAGACTTTGTGCTGGTGATAAGTTTTGCCCTGCCCGCGTTTTGTTGCTACCGGGTGCTGTACGGATACAGCACCAGTGTCAACCAGACCAAACCGATGATGGTGATTGCCCTGCTGGCACTGCTACTCAACATCGGTGTCAACTGGCTGCTGGTATTCGGCAATCTGGGTTTTCCGCGCTTGGGAGGCGTCGGCTGCGCGTGGGCAACTTTGCTGTGCATCTGGTTTGAGCTGGTGGCCATCGTGTGGTGGATGCGCCGCTCGCCTGCCCACCGGGAAACCCAGCCATTTGCGCGCTTCGAGCGACCCCACTGGCCCAAGATCCGGGCGCTGCTCCGGCTTGGGTTGCCGATTGGTGTGACCTATTTCGCCGAGACCAGCGCTTTCAGTTTGATAGCGCTTCTGGTCGCAGGCTTTGGCACTGTGCAAGTGGCGGCGCACCAGGTGGCACTCAACTTCACGTCGCTGGTATTCATGCTGCCCATGAGCCTGGGGTTGGCGCTGCTCACCCGCGTGGGCCAAGCCCTGGGTGCCGGGGACACGCGCGCTGCACGTTTCCGCTCCTGGGTGGGAGTGGCGATGGCGCTGGTGGTGGCCCTGGTGTCTGCGGTGCTGATGGCCTGGTTCAGCATCCGTATCGCCAATGCCTACACCACCGACACCGCCGTCGTGGCAGTGGCGGCGCAGTTGTTGGTGCTGGCCGCTGTTTTCCAGTTGTCTGACGCGACCCAGGTCTGCGCAAGTTGCGCCATCCGCGCCTACAAGATTACCCGGCTGCCGATGCTCATTCACCTGGCGGCGTTCTGGGGTCTGTCGCTGCCGCTGGGTATTGTGCTTGGCCTGGCACCGATGTGGCTTCCGTGGCGGCCGGTCGAGCCCATGGGCGCACAGGGTTTCTGGCTCGCGCTGGTCGTGGGTCTGACGCTGGCCGCGCTGGCGTTGACCTGGCTGCTCAACCGCTTGTCAATGCGCGGGCTGCAGGTTGCGACAGTGCGGTAGGCTACGGGTGTCGGCGATTGCCGACACTCACTCCAAGTACAGGAGCGCATCATGGTCCAAGGTTTTAGCGCCACCGGCTGCGATGCGGTGCGAGCGGCGTTCGAAAGTTGCTTTTCGGATGGTCTGGAACACGGCGCTGCCGTGGCGGTGTGGCAAGACGGAAAGTTGGTGGTGGACCTTTGGGGCGGGCACCAGGACTTGGCGAAAACCATAGCTTGGCAGCGCGACACCCTGGTCAACGTCTGGTCGGTCAGCAAAGGCGTGGTGGCGCTGGTGGTCGCGATGCTGGTGGAGCGCGGCAAACTCGACTACGCAGCGCCGCTGGCGCGGTACTGGCCCGAGTTTGCCGCGAACGGCAAAGAACGCATCACGCTGGACCAGGTGGTATCGCACCAGGCCGGGCTGGACGGCCTGGTGGAAGCAGGGAGCGCCGCCGGGCCGCCAGCAGGCGCTCCGCACTGCCCCCCGCAGGGCGGAGGTGATTTCATGTCCCACGAAGCCATGTTTGCATGGGATCCCTACGTTAAAGCGCTGGCGGCCATGGCACCGCTTTGGGAGCCGGGCAGCCGTTGCGTCTACCACCCGGTGACGTTTGGTTATCTGCTGGGCGAAGTGGTGCGCCGGGTGGACGGCCGCAGCATCGGGCGGTTCATCGCCGAAGAAGTCATGGACCCGCTGGACCTGGCGTTTTATGTCGGACTGCCGGCGCAGCAAGACCACCGGGTGGCGGAAATGTCGGGCGACGACGCGATCTACGACGCGCACCGCCTGGGCGAGAAATCCGCCTATCCGCATTCCTTTCGCAACCCCACGCTGTTTGCCGAAACACCCAACAACCGCGCATGGCGCGCCGCCGAAGTTCCGGCTGCCAATGGGCAGGCCGATGCGCGTTCACTTGCCAAGCTGTATGGCGTGCTGGCCTGTGGCGGCGCGCTAGATGGCGTGCGGTTGATCGCGCAAGCTGGCATCCAGCGCGCGTCGGCTGTGCGTTTTCGGGGCATGGACGCCTGCTCGCTGGCACCCACGGTATTTGCGGCCGGCTTCCGGGTCGAGGCGACAGGTTTCGGGCCGCACGTGGCTGCCGGGCACTTCGGCCATACCGGCTGGGGCGGATCGGTGGCGTTTGCGGACCCAGCCCGGCGCCTTGGTTTTGCGTTTGTCACCAACCGGCTGTTGGCCTTTGGCGATGGCGTAGACCCCAGGCGGGCACGGCTACTGGACGCAGTCTATCGGGCC
>JANOCN010000852.1:0-1607 GCA_031412185.1 Betaproteobacteria bacterium
CCAACCGGCGCAAATTCTTGAAGCACAATCCGGCCCTGCCCCTGTACACCGAAGCCGACGCCGACCGCGCCCTGCACCGGCTCGAACCGCTGCCCTCCGGACAGATCGGTGCCGTGGCTGACGGCATGCAACTACGCTTCCGGCGCGCCGGGCACATCCTGGGTGCAAGTTCAATCGAGCTGTCGGCGGCCAAAACCACCGTGTTGTTCTCAGGCGACCTTGGCCGGCCCGACGACCTCATCATGCGGGAGCCGGAGCCCATCGCGCGGGCCGACTACATCGTGGCCGAATCAACCTACGGCAATCGTCTGCACGACGCGAACGATGCCGAACAGTTACTCGGCCAGATCATCACGCGCACGGCAGCGCGCGGCGGAATCGTGGTGATCCCGGCCTTTGCAGTTGGACGGGCCCAGTCGCTGTTGTACGCCATCTATCGCCTGAAGCAGCGGCGCGAGATCCCGGACTTGCCGATCTACCTGAACAGTCCGATGGCCATCGACATGACCGAGATCTACCATCGGCACCGGGCGGAGCATCGCCTGTCGCAGGACGAGTGTATCGGCATGTGGAAGGTGGCGACCATGGTGCGCAGCGTGGAGGAGTCGAAGGCATTGGTGGCGCAGCGCGGCCCGGCAGTCATCGTGTCGGCCAGCGGCATGGCTACGGGCGGACGGGTGCTGCATCACCTGAAGGCCCTGGCACCGGACCGGCGTAACAGCGTCGTGTTCGCTGGTTACCAAGCCGGCGGCACGCGCGGCGCCCGCATGGTGGCCGGAGAACGCAGCATCCGCATCCATGGGGAGGACATCCCGGTCAACGCTGAAATCGTATCCTTGCCGGGCATGTCGGCACACGCGGATGCGCAGCAAATCGTTGCCTGGCTCAAGACCGCACCCAAGCCGCCCAAGGCCGTCTATCTCAATCACGGCGAACCCGCAGCCGCTGATGCCCTGCGTGAGCGAATCGAGCGAGAGTTGGGTTGGCGGGCGACAGTACCGCAGCTGGGAGAAACGTTCGAGCTCGCCCCATGAATGCAGCGTCATTGCGGCTGCGTCCACTCGGGATCGACACCCACCGCGAAAACGTGATCTACATGCGGCGCGACTGCCATGTCTGCCGCGCCGAAGGATTTCAGGCCCAGACCCGGGTCCAGGTCACGCTTGGCAAACGGCGCATCATCGCGACGCTCAATGTGATCGACTCCGACCTATTCGCAGTGGATGAAGCCAGCCTGTCGGCCAGCGGCTGGCTAGCCCTCGGCGCCGTACCGGGGGATCAAGTCGACGTGTCGCATGCCCCGACCGTGGACTCGCTGAGCGCGATGCGGGCCAAGGTCTACGGCCACCGGCTGGACGCGCCAGCCTTGAAAGCGATCATCGGAGACGTGGCGGCTGGTCACTACTCCGACATCCACATAGCGGCCTTCCTGAGTGCCTGCGCCGGCAGCCGCATGGACGTACAGGAAACCATCGACCTGACTCGGGCGATGGTCGACGCAGGCGACCGCATTGACTGGGGCCGCTCGCCCATCGCGGACAAGCACTGTGTCGGCGGGCTGCCTGGCAACCGTACCACGCCGATCGTCGTGGCGATCGCCGTGGCGG
>JANOCN010000853.1:0-4970 GCA_031412185.1 Betaproteobacteria bacterium
CACAAGGGCCTGGAAGACGCGCTGAGCAAGAGTTTCACGCCTGAGGCCGCCGCAGCTGTCAAAGTAGACGCCAGCGACCTCAACAATGACATCCATGCGACGGCGGCCTACCGAGCCAACCTCATCAGCGTGCAGACGCAAAGAGCTGTTGCGAAGGCGCTCGGATGATTGCCGTGTGCGCCTGAAAAAGCCCCGCACGCGGGGCTTTTTACTTGCTGGTACTCTGCGTACCCGGTTTCACCAAAAAAGAAGGCTACGCTATTCATGACCACTGCGAACAGGCAACCAACTTTCCCCGATATCGATGCCGTGGTGCAGGCCTTGGAAGGTGTGGGTTATTTTGCCGACCGGCGTCTGGCCACGGCGGTCTTTCTGGCGCTCCGGCTGGAGCGCCCGCTGCTGCTGGAGGGTGAGCCCGGCGTCGGCAAGACCGAACTCGCCAAGGCTCTGGGGCAGGCGCTGCAACGCCAGTTGCTGCGCCTGCAGTGTTACGACGGCCTGGAGCAGCGCGAAGCGCTCTACGAATGGAACTACGCCGCGCAGTTGCTGCACATGCGCGCTGCTGAGTTGCGCCTTGATGGCGTTGGCAGCGCGAGTGCCAGCCTCGATGTGGAGCGCGAGGTGTATCAGGAGCGTTATCTGATTCGCCGTCCACTGCTGCAGGCGCTGCAGGCTCCAGCACCCGGAGCGGTGCTGTTGATCGATGAGGTCGACCGGGCCGACGAGCCGTTTGAGGCCTTTTTGCTGGAGTATCTGGGCGAATACCAGGTCAGCATTCCAGAAATGGGCACGGTGCGTGCTACCGCAACTCCTGTGACGATACTCACCAGCAACCGCACGCGCGAGCTCAACGACGCGGTCAAGCGGCGCTGCCTCTACCACTGGCTCGACTACCCGGATCGCGCGCGTGAATTGGCCATCGTGCGCGCCCGCGTGCCGCAGGCCTCGACTGCCTTGTCGGAGCAGGTTGCCGCGTTTGTAGGCCGCCTGCGCAGTGCGCCGTTTGTTGCTTCCTTCCAGCGCGTGCCGGGAATCGCTGAAAGCGTGGAGTGGGCCAAGGCCCTGGTGGCGTTGGATACGCTGGTGCTCGACCCCGAGGTGGTGGCCGATACGGCCGGCATTCTGTTCAAGCAGCGTGAAGACATTGCAGCCATGACGCATACACTCGCCACCGAGTTGTTGAAGCCTGAGGCGGAGCCGGTTTAGGATGTGCTCCGGGATACAAGGTCGAACTGTCAGCGTCGTGGATTTGGCGGGTATTCCTTTTGATGGAAGCGAGTTGGTTTGCAAGCCAGGCTTCGCGTGCGGTTGTGCTCGCTGCAAAGCTGCGTCCGGGCGTGCTGCGGCGCTTCACTTCGACGGTCGCACTGCGTGTCGACTTCCCTGCGGTGCTCGCTTCCACGGCCCATCGCGGAACTCGCTGCGTTCGCTTTGCTCTCTCCGCTCGGACAACCGCGATGAGAATGTTTACGAAGCGCGCTGCGCGCGCGGCCGTGAAAGCTGCGCTCCTCGGCATCGCAGAGGCGCACCGAAGCCCACCCGAGCGCAGCTTTGCAGGGGCGTGTTTGGTAGTCGCCGCGAACCCCACTCCGCCTCCCCGCTGAAAGCAAAGGCCTGGAGCGCGGAGCTCAAACCTTCTTTCAATGCAGGGTGGTGGGCTTTCAGGCAGAACGACAACACCAACGCCACTTCGTCGCGGCAGGCGGTATCGGGCGAGGGCGATTTCTGTGGCGGCGAGGAGCGGAGCAACAGGGTCGGTGCGCGCAGCGCACTTCGTAATCTGACTCATCGCGGTTGTCCGAACGGCGTGAACAAAGTGAGTTCCGCGATGCGACTCTGGTGCGAGCACCGCAGCGCAGTCGACACGAAGTGCGACAGCCGCAGTATGAGCCCCCGGCGGATATCGCCTGCCGCGACGCGAGCAATGACGCAGGAAAGGGCTGCTGACAATGACAGTAGCGAGTCGGAGCATGCGATATGCAACTAGGTGACGCACGCGTCGGCAAATTTGCTGACAACCTGACCGGTTTCGGGCGCACCCTGCGCCGCGCCGGGGTGCAGGTCGACAGCGCGCGTATGGCGCTGGCGGCGCAGGCCATGCTGGCAGTGGGCATGGGCGCGCGTGACGACGTGGGCGCGGCGCTGGAAGCGGTGATGGTCAGCCGCGAGCAGGACCGGCTGGTGTTCCGCGAATTGTTTGACGCCTATTTCCGCGACCCCGCACTGGCCAACAAATTGCTGGCGCAAATGCTGCCCAGTGCACAAGGCAAGGCAGAGCCCAGCAAGCGGCGACCGCGCGTACGCGAGGCGTTGGCACCGCAGCAGTCATTTGGAAAACCAGGCCAGCAGCCACCGCAGGACAAAGAGGTGGATTTTGACGCCGCCATGACTGCAAGTGCCCTGGCGCGCCTTAAACATGCGGACTTCAATGCGCTGTCGGGCAGCGAATACCGACTGGTGGAGCGGCTTGCGCGCAACATCCGCCTGCCGATGCCGGAGTTTGCTGCGCGCCGTGTTCGCCCGGGTGCCCGCGGTGCACGCATTCATTGGCCGGGGGTGATGCACCATGCAGCGCGTAACGGCGGCGAGTTGCTGCGCCTGCCGCGCCTGCAGCGACGCAGCCAGCCATTGCCGCTGCTGGTGCTGGTGGATGTGTCGGGGTCGATGGAGCGTTACGCGCGGCTATTGCTGGCCTTCCTGCACGCAGCGACGCATGGCCTGCGTGAACGTCAGGTTTTTGCATTCGGCACGCGGCTGACCGACCTGAACTCCGCCATGCGCCGTGCAGATACCGACGAGATGCTTGCGGCAGCCAGCCTGGCTATTGAGGACTTTGCCGGTGGCACCCAGCTCGGTGCGTCCCTGGCCAGCTTGCGGCGCCAGCATGCGCGTCGCCTGGTAGGTCGCCGCACCGTGGTGTTGCTGATCACCGACGGGCTGGATACCGGCGAGCCCCACGACCTGGCGCAAGAGCTTGACTGGTTGCGCCGGCACTCGCGCCGACTGTTATGGCTCAACCCGTTATTGCGGTTTGATGCCTATGCCCCGCTGGCACGTGGCGCCGCCGCGCTGCATGCGCGTGCACATGGCATGCTGGCAGTTCACAATCTCGATAAGCTCGAAGATCTGGCTGCCAGCCTCGCTGCCCTGATGCGGCGTTAGCTGCGCTGCTTGCTTCGCGTTGGAAAATCATCGATTTACGCTTGCACCGGCGCACGACTGACCTCACTTGACCCCTCGAAGGAAACCCATTCCATGGACATGCAAGCCAACCGGCAACTCGGCGTAACCCAGCAACAAGCCTGGGACGCTCTCAATGACCCCGAAGTGCTGAAGGTCTGTATTCCAGGCTGCGACAAGGTCGAACCCACTGGAGACAACCAATACGCGATTGGCATGGCGCTCAAGATCGGCCCGGTGTCGGCAAAGTTCTCGGGCAAGATTACGCTCAGCGACATCGTTCCCCCGAGCAGCTACACGATTGCATTTGAAGGGCAGGGCGGGCCGGCCGGGCATGGCAAAGGCAATGCCAAGGTCAAACTTACCCCCAACGACGCCGGTTGCGATCTGGCCTACACGGTCCACGCCCAGGTGGGTGGCAAGGTGGCACAACTTGGCCAGCGCCTGATCGATGGTGCCGCGAAGGGGATGGCCGAAGATTTCTTCAAGCGTTTCGACAACGAGATGCAACGCCGTTTCCCGGCTGCGAGCGAGGCGGTGTTCGTGCCCGGAGTGCCTGACGCTGACGTGCGCCCATCCGGCAACAGCGTGCCGGTGTGGGTGTGGGTAGCGGGTGCGGTGGTGATAGCGGCGGCTGTCATGCTGCTGCGTTGACAGACGGCTGTTCGAGTCGGTAACTTGGCACGGAGGGAGAGACATGGAAAACCTGGACGTGATGGTGCTGCGCACCCTGCGCGACTGGCGCACTGCGGGCAAACGCGCGCTGCTGGCCACGGTGGTGCGCACCTGGGGTTCGTCGCCGCGCCCGGTGGGCTCGATCATGGCCTTGTGCGAAGACGGGGCCGTGGTGGGTTCGGTATCGGGTGGGTGTATCGAGGACGATCTGATCTATCGCCACACGCGGGGTGCAGCCCAACCCATGCCAAGCGGCGCGCCAACGTTTACCAAATACGGCATTACCGCCGACGAAGCGCACCGCTTTGGTTTGCCCTGCGGCGGCACGCTGGAGTTGCTGCTGGAGTACGACCCGGACGCGGCCGGTCTGGCGGCGCTGGTGCAGTCGCTGGAGGCTGGCCACCTGATGCAGCGCGCAGTGCGGCTGGCAGACGGCCACGCCGCGCTGGCACAAGCGCTGGCACCCGAAGAACTGCGGCTGTCGGACACCGAGCTGGTGAATACGTTTGGCCCGGAGTACCGCATGCTGCTTATCGGCGCGGGCCAGCTCACCGAGTACCTGGCCACGATGGCGCTGTTCAGTGGTTTCGCGGTGACGGTCTGCGACCCGCGTGAGGAATACCGGGGTACTTGGTCGGTGGCTGGTGCCCGCGTGGTCGCCGACATGCCCGACGATGTCGTTGCGGCTTTCAAACCCGACCGTCGCAGCTGTGTCGTGGCCCTCACACACGACCCCAAGCTGGACGATCTGGCGCTGCTCGAAGCCCTCAAAACAGATGCGTTCTACGTCGGTGCCATCGGGTCGCGGCGCAACAACGAGGCCCGGCAACAACGCATGGTTGAACACTTCGAGCAGACCGCGCAATCGCTCCAGCGCCTGCGTGGCCCGATCGGTATCTACATCGGCAGCAAGACACCTTCCGAGATCGCGGTGAGTGTGATGGCCGAGATTCTGGCGGTCAAAAATGGCGTCGTGTTGCCGCGCGAGATGGAGGTGGCGCGGGCCAAGAACGAACGCGCTGTGTTGCACAACGACCCAGGAGTCCTGGTATGTGGCGTGGCGCAAACCGCCGGCACCTGAACTCCGCTGCACCCGGCCTGCTGCGGTCCTGGCC
>JANOCN010000854.1:0-5809 GCA_031412185.1 Betaproteobacteria bacterium
CCGGGCAAACGGTGTAGCGAAGTTCCATCTCTTCCAGAGCCGTGCTGATCTTGCGACCATTGGGTGTGTCCCAGCAGTAAAGTGAAATGGTCATGTTGGACTCGTAGTATTTGTAGGGCAGGGGCAATTGTGGTCGAACCACCCGTTGTACCGCTTTCGTCCACTGCTGTTCTGGTGAATTTCGGGGTTGTGACGCGTGGAGGTCGCGACAATCTGCTGTAATCTGCGGCAATCCAACTCGACTGGTCCATGGCCAGCACCAGACTCCATGGTCCTGCAATCCGAGATAGCAGCGTTACGGCTGCCTTTGATGCGTTTTGCGCAGCTGCAATTGCGCAACACCAGCATGTCGGAAGATGCCGTATCGGAAACGATGCTGGCGTTGCTTGAAAAGCCGGACAGTTTTGAAAGCCGGAGTTCGCTGCGCAGCTACGCTACCGGGATCCTCAAGTTCAAGATCATCGATCTTTTGCGCAGCAGGGGGAGGGAGGTGCATATCGAGCCATTCGATGCGCAGAGTGTGGATGATGCGCTCGACGCACTGTTTGTGTCCGATGGCCACTGGCGGGAAGAGCCCCCGGCGTGGCAACAACCCGAGAAAGCTCTGGAGCAAAGACAGTTCTTTGAGGTGTTGCAAACATGTGTCGACCGGCTGCCCCCGAGACTTGGGAGGATTTTCATGATGCGCGAATGGCTGGAGATGGAAGTAGACGATGTGTGCCTTGAGCTTGGTATCACCACCAGCAATTGTGGTGTGATGCTGTACCGGGCCCGCATGCAGCTGCGCGCGTGTCTCGACCGGACCTGGTTCGGGATCGCTGCGTGAAAATGGAACTCGACTGCAAGCAGGTTGCCCGCTTGCTCAGTGACGCGCAGGACAAAGACCTGGCACCTGCGGAGCGCACCCGGATGCACCTGCATTTGGCAATATGTGAGTCCTGCCGCAATGTCAATGAGCAGATGGAGTTCTTGCGTCAAGCCATACGTCAGCTAGGGCAAGTGGACTAAGGCCTGCGCTGAGACTGGTGCTGCAGAGCGCAGGTTGGTTTTTCTGGCGCAAGTGGTGATGCCTTACATGGTATTGTTTGCATTCGAATGCAGCGCTGGGTTATGTGGCTCCGCTGCTGCGTATGGCGTGTGTGGTTTCATATCTGTTTAGGTGTCTGTGCCTGAAGTGCCCAAATGCTCTGGAGGTGACCTTGGAAGAAATTGCGCTTGGGACGTACGCGTCCGTCCCGGAATTTATCTACGGCATTACCCGCGAAATCTGGGAAGACCGCGGCATCGGTGGCAAGCTCGACAAGTACTACGCGCCCGACATCCTGCTGCGTGCAGCGACCGGTTTCACCAACAGCAATACGGGAGTTACCGCCCAAACTTTGCAGACCCTGCACCAGTTCCCGGATCGCCACCTGGTGGGGGAAGATGTGATCTGGACCGGGTACGACGATGGCAGTTTTCTTTCGTCGCACCGCCTTACCTCGGTGATGACCCACACCGGTGACGGTATCCTCGGCCAGGCACAGGGTAAACGGGTGCGCAGCCGGATCATCGCCGACTGCTGGGTGAAGAACCAGGTGGTGGTGGAGGAGTGGCTGGTGCGTGACCAGGCCGCCTTCGCCCGCTGCCTGGGGCTGGAGCCACCAGTGCTAGCGCGCGAGATGGTGGACCGTGAATTGCGCAACGGGGTGCCCATTTCGTACTTTGTGCCGGCACACGACAAGCCGGGCAGCTTCAAACCCGAAATACAAGACGATGCCACGGTGGCCGATCTGGTCAAAGGCCTGACGCGGCTGTGGCACCACAAGGAAACGGCGGTGATCCGCGAGCTGTATTTCCACGGTGCCGCCCTGCATGCGCCGGGTGGGGATGTGCTCTACGGCCAGCGCGACATCGATACTTTTGTGCTGGGTTATCTGGCAGCGTTTCCGGATGCCGCTTTCAAGGTCGAGAGCGCGCAGGTCAACCGCGATCCGGAGCGGCCGGTGCGGGTTGCGCTGCGCTGGTCGCTGGCAGGCGCCCATACGGGTTTTGGCCATTTTGGTGAGCCGACTGGCGCGCCGGTGTACGTGATGGGCATGAGCCATCTAAACGTGACGCAGGGTCGCGTCACCGCCGAATATCTGGTAACCGATGAGGTGTCGGTCTGGAAGCAGATCTATGCGCACACCGAGAGCCGGGCCGGGTGCTGACCATTGCCCGGCAACCAAGGCGTGCCGATGCTGCGATGTGTTCCGATGCGCATCACTTGCCGACGCTGGTGATGATTCCGGGCACCCTGTGTGACCCACGGGTTTTCCAGCGCCAAAAGCAGGCCTTGCGCGGCATTGCGAACGTGCTGGTGGTGGATTACCGGGCACTAACCGACATAAACCAGTGGGCCTCCCAACTGTTGCTGCGTCTACCTTCGAAGTTCTCGCTCGCCGGTTTTTCGCTGGGGGGCTTGTGGGCGCTTGAGCTGTTGCGGCTGGCACCGCAGCGGGTTGAGCGCATCGCCATGATCGCCAGCAACGCACAAGGCGCGAGTGTCGTCGGGCAGCGCAAGAGTGCGTGGTTGTGGAAGATGTGGCGCGACCGCGGTCCGGGCGAAGTTGCCCGGCACGTCAAACCAGCGTACTTCCACCATGCATTGCGGCGTCGAAACCATGCGCGGCTGGTGCACGATATGGCTTTGCGTACGAGCCGCAAGGCCGCCTCGGCCGAGTTTTCTTGGGCCGCAAGCCGGCCCGACGGGCGTGCCGCATTGTCAGCGTTTGGCGGTCCGCTGTTATTGGTGAGTGGTGCCAAAGACCGCCTGTGCCCGCCGGTCTGGCAACGCGCCATGCTTGCTGCCCAGCCGCGCGCTGTGTGGCTGGAGCTGCCGCGCGTGGGGCATTTTCTGCCGCTGGAGGCACCCAAGGCGCTGAACCATGCCCTGCGGCGCTGGATGGATCGGTGACCGGGTCAAAGGCGTATGCACTGTGGTTGAACCACAGGTTGTTACTCACCTGGGCCATGGTGGCGTGCCAGTGAGTCAGGCAACAACTGCGCCGAGCCTCGCTCGATCAGTGTCCCGGCCAGCAACATACGCCTGGACGGTGTCTGCACGTCTTCCACCTGCTGGCGTAACAGCATGGCTGCGGCGCGCGCCATGTCCTCGAACGGCTGGCGCACGGTGGTGAGCAGGTAGGCCGGGCGGCGGCCGGCTGGGATGTCGTCGAAACCCACCACCGACACATCGCTGGGGACACGCAGCATGAGCGCAAAACGCGCCGCGTCGAGCACCCCCAGGGCCATCGCATCGTTAGCGCAAAAGACCACCTCCACGCACGGTTCCAGTGAGCGCAACGGTGAAGCGGCCAGGAGTCTCATGGCGGCCGCATGGCCCGACTCGTAATGGTAGTCACCCTCGTATTTCAGCACCGCCTGCACGCCCAACTCTGCCAACCGGCCCACGAAATTGTCGACCCGCAAGGCCGACACCGGGCCGTCACGTGGGCCTGTGACGACTGCATACCGGCGGTGTCCGGCGGCGAACAGGCGCGAGGCCAGCAGCCGCGCGGCGCTCGCGTGGTCACAGGCGACCTGCGCGACATCGGGGTCGTCGCTGTGGCGGTTGAAGAGCACCACCGGACGCTGGCGCAGATGCGCCCGCGCCAGATCGTCGCGCGAAAGACCCACGCACGACACCACGCCATCGACGCCGAACGACAGGGCCCTGTCCAGCGCGCCGCTGCCTTCGTTTTCGCGTGTGCAGGGAAACAGCAGTGGCTGGTATCCCTGGTGCAGCAGGGCCTGCGCCAGCAGGATCAGGACGTCTGGTGTATCTCTTTGCGTGGCTTCGGTCAGCAACACCCCCACCATCCCGGAGCGTTTGGTGATCAGGCTGCGGGCGACAGCGTTGGGCTGGTAGCCGAGCGCAGCCGCACAGGCCAGAACCCGCGCGCGGGTAGCCGGTGCAATGGGTGAAACCCTCTGAAACGCGCGCGAAACTACCGCCTGCGACACGCCCGCATGGTGGGCGACGTCGTACGAGGTAGGCGCGATCAGTTTGCGTCTCATCGTGAAATCGAATTCATCTCAGGGTATTCCCGATTATTCATTGAAATGGAGCGGGTTTTCCAGTGTAATGTTTGTTCGAAACCTATTATTCATGAATTCGAATTCAACTCACTGGAGACCCGTATGAAACGTCGCAATATTCTGCAAGCCACAGCCGCCGGCATGGGCGGGGCGCTGGCACCCTGGGTTTTTGCGCAGAACATCGGCGCCCTCAAGCCTGGCAAGCCCTATGCGGGCACCGAGGTGAACCTGCTGACGGTGGTCGCACCCCAGTTCAAGGCCCATGAGGCCAGGCTGGCGGAATTCGAAGCGCTCACCGGCATCAAGGTGAAGTACCAGTACGTGCCGTTTGCGAACACCCGCGAAAAACTCACGGCCGAACTGGTCGGGCAAAGTTCGCAGTACGACGTGCTAAGCACCATGGATGTGTGGGGGCCATCCCTGTACAACTTGTTCGAGCCGATGAACGCCATGCTGGCCGAAAAGAAGATCGACATCGAGTCGCGTTACCCTTACGCCCACCTGCGGGCGTCGCGCGACGGCAACGGCAACGGCAAGAACATCCTGGGTTTTCCGATCCGCGGCCATGTGCAGTTGATGTTCTACCGCAAGGACATCTTCGACAAGCTTGGCCTCAAGGCCCCCAACACCTGGGACGAGATGGTCGAGTCGGGCAAGACCATCACGGCCAAGACCGACATGGGCGGTGTCGCCATGTACTACGGCAAGACCGCCGGCCAGAACCTGATGATCTGGTTCAACTACCTCTGGGGAATGGGAGGGGACCTGCTCGATGCCAAGGGCCAACCCATATTCAACAGCCCGGCGGGTGTTGCCGCCACCCAGGCCTATGTCGATGTCCTGCTCAAGCACAAGGCGGCGCCTGCGGCTTCGGCCTCGTTCAACGAAACCGATGCGGTGAACTCGGTGGCCCAGGGCAAGAGCGCCATGGTGCCGGTGTGGTGGTGGCGTTATGCCAGTCTGGTGGACCCGAAGGTGTCCACGCTCAAGCCCGAGCAGATCGCGTTTGCGCCCTTGCCCAGCATGGCCGGCAAGCCCAATACAACCTATACCAACACCTGGTTCTACGGCATCAATAAGAACTCCAAGAAGAAGGCCGCAGCCATGGAATTCCTCACCTGGTTGTCCAACCCCGAGATCGAACGTGGTGTGTTGCTGGACAAGAGCATGAACGAGGTGGTGGCGATGCAGACCCAAAACCTGTTGGACTCCGACGTGAATGTGCGCTACAACGGCATGCATGTGTTCGCAGCCCAGGCCCTCAAGGGAGCCAAGGGCACGCCTCTGTTCCCGCAATGGCCACAGGTCAGTGACGTGCTGGAGGCGAGCATCAGCGAGTTGGCATCCGGCAAGGCACAAGTTAAACCAACGCTCGATGACGCAGCGGCGCGCGTGCGCAAGGCCATGCGGGCCTGATGCCTTTGTTCGCGCGTTTGCGTCCTGGTCACCAGTCTGCTGCACGATCGGCATGAAGCGGCTGCCCGTCCACTGGGTGCTGCTCGCGCCAGCACTGCTGTTCGTGGGTGCCATGGCGTTGTTCCCTCTTGGATACTCGCTGATCCTGAGTTTTCGCGAGTGGAAGCTCGCCAAGAGCACCACGGCCGGTGATTTTGTCGGCCTGTCGAACTACACCAACCTGCTCACCGACGACCCGGACTTTTTTGAGGCGATCCGGGTCACCGCTATCTTCATCACGGCCGATGTGCTGCTCACGGTGCTGGTCTCGCTGGGCGCGGCGCTGCTGTTG
>JANOCN010000855.1:0-3691 GCA_031412185.1 Betaproteobacteria bacterium
GGGATGGATTGAAAGACGCTTTGAAGCCGTAGGAGTTGAACTCGGTCAGTTGGGCCTGGTGAATGCAATACTCCAGCGCGGGCAGAACAATCTCCGGTGCGAAGGGAAGTGACGCCACCAATGCCCATGGTGCCAGGGTGCCATCGTCGGGACCGTACGGCACACCGCGCGCGAGGTAATCGAAGAACTGGCGCTGGGTCCCGTTTACCTTCACGGTAGCCGGACCGGGGCCTTCGCTTGCGCTTATTCCCCAACAATGGCTGCCGTAACCATTGAACTTGAGCGGGTTGTTGATCGCATACTGCTGCTGCACATAGGTTGCACGGCGGCTGTTCTCGAAGTAGTCGATGCCTTTATCACGCATGAAAGCATCCTGGATACCGCGAAAGTCGATCCAGGCATGCGAGAGCTGATGGATAAAAAGCGACCCGGCATAGAGGTATTCCTGTCCGTAGTGGCGCTCCCACTGGTACGTCGATGCCCACGCAACATAGCTCTGCGCGGGCAGGGGATGGGTGGGCGAGCCTAGCCCCAGGATGTACATCAACAGCGCCTCGTCGTAGCCTTCCCAGCGGTATTTGAGGAAGCCGCTTTCTGGTTTCCAGCCATGCGTCACTGTCGACCCCTGATCCTGTGCCCATTGCCAATCAGCGCGGCGATAGAGTGTGTCGGCAAGGTTTCGTATTTCACGCTCATCGGCTGTGTCGGCGTCGAAGTAGGCCGCTGCGGTCAATGCTCCGGCGAGCAGGAAGGCGCTATCGACCGTGGATAGTTCGCACTGCCAGGCGCGACGGCCAGTCTGCATATCCAGAAAATGGTAATAAAAGCCGTTGTGGCCGGTTGCGTCGGGCTCAGTGCCTTGCTGACTGTTCCAGAAAAAGCGCAGCGTCGCGAGGGTTCTCTCTACTGCGGCTACCCTGGTCATGAACCCGCGCTCCACGCCCACCGGATAACAGGCCAGGGCAAGGCCGGTAGCAGCGATGCTCGCAGGCCAGTTCCGCGCCGTCTTGTCGATCACCAAGCCGTTGGCGGGATTGGTTTCATGCAGAAAGAAATCGAATGTTTGTTGCTGAAGCTTTTGCAGCTCGGTTTCGATGGCGAATTTTGCGCTGCCCATGCTCTCGTCCTATTTGTCGGCACCCATCGGCGCGTTCCCGCACTCCCGGCGGACATTTGGTGTTCCATCGTTATCGCTCCTGAAGCCGCTGTCTGTTCGCTGCCGAACACACGCTACCAAGGAGAAGTTCCGCGTCGCAGGCAGACCGACTCGCAGATGTACCATTGGCCGATCTTTGTGGGGAGCGCAGGTACTTGAACAACGCTGTTGTCGTTGGGCCGTTTGTCCTGCCGTACGCGCTGGTGCTTGTGTTCGCTGCCGTAGCGTCGAGTCTCTATGTCGGAAAACGCAGCGGCCGCAAAGCAGGCATTAAGGTCGACACGGTGCTGTGGAAGACGCTGCTGGTCGGGCTGGTCGTTGCCCGCTTGGCGTTTGTATGGGAGTTTCGTTCGGCGTACTTCGCGTCGCCCCTGAGCATCCTCGATATCCGGGACGGCGGATGGACTGCCACCGCAGGGTTCGTTGGTGCTTGGCTTTTCGCGCTGAGCCAGCATGGGCGCCTTCCCTCGTTGCGCAGGCCGCTGCAGTCAGCTTTGTTAATGGGCTCCGCCATCTGGCTGGTTGGCACCATTGCCTTGTCGGTGCGACCCGATACCAGCCAGGAGCTGCCAGCGCTCGGCTTTGCGTCGCTGGAAGGCGGAACGGTGCAGCTCGCCGAATTCAAGGGGAAACCGACCGTGGTGAACCTGTGGGCAACCTGGTGTCCACCGTGCGTGCGCGAGATGCCCGTGCTGCACCAGGCGCAGGTCGACCACCCCGGCGTGAACTTCGTTTTCCTGAACCAGGGAGAGTCCGCCGACAAGGTGGGCGCGTGGCTGCAGGCCCGCAAGCTCCCGGTGCGCAACATGCTGATGGACGGCAATCGGCAAGCCGGTGTTGCATTCAAACAAGGAGCCCTCCCCATGACGCTGTTCTTTGATGCAAAGGGACATCTCGTGAGCACAAGAATCGGTGAGCTTTCGTCCGCCACGCTGACCGAAAGACTCGAAGCGCTGCGCCAGTGAAGCTTCACCGCGACGGCGGCAAGAGGCGTTCATGCCGGGTTCGGGCGGGCTGTGTGCCACAGTTTGCTGCCCTGTATGCGGGTGCAATGTGCTTCCGGGTCTGCCAGGGGCTTGTCGACAAAGGTACGCTGGTACAGGCCGTGCCCACGATGGCCTGCGCCACATAGGCGCTGGCCAGTAGGTCCTGCCAGCCCCGCTTCCTCCGCTTTTCTCCCCAGTAGGCGGCGCGGCTGCCAAAGCCGGCCACCGGTTTAAAGAACAAGCCACGGCGCGCGTCCCACAACAGCTGCGCATCGCGGCTATCGACCACCTCGGCGCGCGGCATATGTTCCAGCAGGATCTGCTTCGTGGCTCTGGGCATTTTCAGCGCCAGCAATCGCGCGGCTGTCGCTGTCCAGCTCGATAGGCAGTTGCCCCCGTTCCACGGGTTGGCCTTCGGCCAACGCCCGACGCAGTACCCAGCCAGAACCCTCCGGCGCTACAGCCACCCGCTGCGGCCATGTGTGGGCGACCATGCCGCGCGCACCGGGCGAGTCATGCGAGCACCGTTTGCACCGGCCGCCGCAGTGACTGCGGCATTTTTGGGGCCCTGCCGAACCGGACTACAAGGTCAGGTCTGGCGCTGCCGATACCGAGATGGGCCGCAAATTGTGGGCGTAGCCTGGATACCTCGACCGGCTGGTTCAGCATGGCGTTGCGGATGCCCAAGGCGGTTGCCTGCAGCGCGAATCGTTCGTAACAGCGCCCCGCCTCCACCCAATGGGTTCGGTCGCTGCTGTCGGAGACAAAGATGGCGATGCCAGCGGAAGTGCGCACATGTTTCGCGTATTTATCGTTTTCGCTCTTCTCGGTAAAGAACAAACCAAACAGCAGGCTGCCGAGCCATCGGGGCAACGAAGGATTGCCTGACGCTGCGCTGTACAGGCCGTCGCCAGTGCGAACCGCCTCGTCACCGCCAAACCGGATCCAGTCCTTGAGCTCCTGCACAAATGCCGGGTCGTTCATCTGGGCCGAGTTGCCTTGCACCACGTACTCCAGAATCTTCTCCATCGCCGCTGTGTCGGTGAGCAGCAATACGCGAACGCCGGCTCCCATGCCCGCCTGTTCCAACAGCTTCAGCTCGGGGGCGGACACAGGCTGACCATCGAATTCCGTGCGGGTGCATTGGCGCTCGGGTATCGCTTTGAACAGGGTCGAGACCACCGCCTGGGTTGGCTCAAGCGTGATTTTGACCATGCCTGATGTATTGGCAGCCAAACTACCTGCCGCTCCAACCGCCGCAACAACATCCAACCGGGCATCGGCCTTCAAACCATTGGCCAGCGCCGCCTGCACCAGATTCTCTGTCGCACATCCCAGCGAGACAAAGAGGTGGTGGTCGTCTGGATCGACCACCGGCGTTCGCCGAGAGAAGTCGGGCAATACCGAAATCACTTTGTCTTCGACCCGAAACTTCCAGCACTGGGTGTTGTGGCTCGACGGTGCCAGCGTTGCGTAACGCACCAGTTCGCGCCGAATCGACAGACTGTCACCCACCGCAAGACCGGCGGGTTGCCAGACCCTGGTTACG
>JANOCN010000856.1:0-3343 GCA_031412185.1 Betaproteobacteria bacterium
CAGCGTCACCATCGCTGTTCCGCCATAACTGATGAATGGCAGCGGCACACCTACAACCGGCAGGATGCCGCTGACCATTCCCATGTTGACAAAAGCGTACGAGAAGAAAATCATTGCCAGTGCTGCTGCCAGCAAGCGCGAAAACAGCGTGGGTGCTTCCAGCGCAATGGTCAAGGCGCGCAGCACGAGAAACAGGAAAGCAGCAATCAGCAGCAGGTTGCCAACCAGGCCGAACTCTTCGGCAAAGGCTGCAAAAATGAAGTCGGTGGTCCGCTCGGGGATAAATTCCAGGTGGGTCTGGGTGCCTTGCATGAAACCTTTGCCCCAGACGCCACCCGACCCGATCGCGATCATGCCCTGAATTATGTGAAAACCCTTGCCCAGCGGGTCACGGGTCGGGTCGAGCAGGGTGCAGATGCGTTGCTGCTGGTAGTCGCGCAGCACCAGCCAGCGCACGCCGTCGGCGCACAGGTCGGGCTCGAAAGCCACAATCAGACCGATACCAAGCAGCGCGAGGAGCACCGGCGGCAACACCAGGCGCCAGCGCAATCCGGCGAAGAAGATAACCGACAGCCCGGTGCACAACACCAGCAGTGCGGTACCGAGATCGGGTTGTTTGATGATCAGCGCCACCGGTACCAGCAGCAATCCTGCGCCGACTACAAAATCCAGCGAACGCAGCTGCCCCTCGCGCTTCTGGAACCACCAGGCCAAAGCCAGCGGCATCGCAATTTTGAGAATCTCGCTGGGCTGGATCGTGATGCCCAGGTTGAGCCAGCGCGTCGCCCCTTTTTTAGTGATGCCAAAAAAGGCCACTGCGAGCAGCAAGGCAACGCCCAGGGTGTACATCGGCAGCGCAAGGGCCATCAGGCGTTGCGGTGGAACCTGCGCCATCACAAACATGATGCCGACCGCAATCAGCATGTTGCGGCCGTGGTCTTCGAAGCGGGTGCCGTGGTCGTAACCCGACGAATACATGGTCACCAGCCCAACTCCTGCCAGCAGCAGGACGACCACCACCAGCGGCGCGTCGAAACCCCTGAACCAGGGAAGGATACGCGCCAACAACGAGGGTTTTTCGAACACAGCGGCCATCGCCCGATTATCCGGTGTCCTGGTGCGCGCTCCGCTTGCATATGATCGTGCCATGCGCACCACCCACTTGTTGTACCTGCACGGTTTCCGGTCTTCGCCCCAGTCCAGCAAGGCCAGGATGCTGGCGTCCCGGGTGGCGCGCGACTACCCGCTGGTGACCTGGTGGTGCCCGCAGCTACCGGCTTCGCCGCGTGCCGCCATGGCCATGGTCGTTCAGGGCATTGCCGCCTGGCCGCGCGAAAGTTTGGCGGTTGCCGGGTCTTCGCTGGGCGGCTTCTATGCCACCTGGCTGGCCGAGCAAATGGGCTGCAAGGTGGTCTTGCTCAACCCGGCGGTGGACCCGGCGCGCGGACTGGCTGGGTACGTCGGGGAACAACGCGCCTGGCATGACCCGCAGCAGAGCTTTGTCTTCGAGCCGGAGTTCGTGGAGGAACTGCGTGCTTTGCAATGTGGTGGCCCGCGCCAGCCGCAGAACTACTTCGCCGTGATTGCCAAGGGTGACGAAGTTCTGGACTGGCGTGAGATGCAGGCGCGCTACCCCGGTGCGGCGGTGCGTTTGCTGGAGGCTGGTGACCATGCGCTGAGCGACTTTGAAGCCCATATCGAGGCGGTGCTGGATTTTCTGGACCTTGCGCGCTGACCCATCGGCCACCGGGCAATTGCGGGGACAATCCGGCGCATGTTCTTATTGTTTGAAGAAGCCGGCAAGTTCATGGCCGGGCGCGTTTTGGCAGAGGCGGAGTCGTCGGCGCAGGTCGAGCTGGAAAGCGGCAAACGGGTCAAGGTCAAGGCCACGAACATGTTGCTCAGGTTCGACAAACCGTCTCCGACACCGTTTATGGAGGCCGCGCGCGCCGTCAGCGAGACCATCGAGCTCGAGATGGCGTGGGAGTTTGCACCAGAAGAAGAGTTTGGTTTTGCCGACCTTGCGCGTGATTATTTCAGCGACAAAGCAACACTGGAGCAACAGGCTGGCACCTTGTTCAGGCTGTTCGAGGCCCCGCACTATTTCCGCCGCGCCGGCAAAGGGCGCTTTCGCAGGGCACCGGCCGACGTGATTGCCCAGGCGCTTGCGGCGATAGAAAAGAAGCAGCAGTTGCAGCTGCAAATCGAGCAGTGGGTGGCGCAGCTCAGCCAGGGCCAATGTCCGCCTGCCATCCGCGAGCAGTTGTACAAAATTCTGTTCAAGCCGGACAAAAATGCGCCTGAATACAAGGCGGTTGTCGAGGCCTCGCGTGCCACCCACACGGCACCACTGGACTTGCTGCAAAAGGTGGGCGCTATTGATTCGCCTTACCAGTTTCACTGGCGCCGCTTTCTGTTCGAGAACTTCCCCAAGGGTACCGCCTTTCCCGCCCTGGAGGCACCGGTTATCAAGGACGTGCTGCCGTTGGCTCCAGTACAAGCGTTCTCCATCGACGACTCGGCCACGACCGAAATTGACGACGCTTTGAGTGTGCAGGGCCTGGGGTCGGGCCAGGTAACGGTCGGTATCCATATCGCCGCGCCCGCATTGGCACTGCAACCGGGTAGCGCGATTGACCAGTTGGGTCGGGCCCGTCTGTCCACTGTGTACATGCCGGGATTCAAGATCACGATGTTGCCCGACGCAGTGGTGCAAACCTACACCTTGCAGGCGGGGCGCGACTGCCCGGCGGTATCGCTGTATGTGACGCTGGATGAAGCCACGCTGGACATCATGGCGAGCGAAACCCGGTTAGAGAGGGTGACGATTGCGGCCAATATGCGCCATGACCAGCTCGATGCGGTAGTTACTGCCGCCTGGCTGGAAGACCCCGAGTTGGCGCACGGCAGCGCCTCCAGCAGCATGCCCACTGCCGACCAGCGGGTGCAACTGTCGTTTCTCTATCGTCTGGCCAAACACCTCAAGTCAGCACGTGAGGTGGTGCGCGGCAAGCCGGAAACCTTCAACCGGCCAGACTACAACTTCCGCCTGCAGGGAAACAACGGCGCAGAGCCTGACGGCACCGAACAGGTGCAGATCAGCACGCGCCAGCGCGGCGCGCCGTTGGACCTTATCGTGGCCGAAGCGATGATACTGGCCAACAGCACCTGGGGCAACTGGATGGCCGAGCTGGGCGTGCCAGGCATCTACCGCAGCCAGGCCAGCCTGGCACCGGGCGTGAAGGTGCGCATGGGTACGAAGGCATTGCCGCACGCCGGCATTGGTGTCAAGAGTTATGCCTGGAGCACTTCACCGTTGCGCCGCTATACCGACCTGGTGAAC
>JANOCN010000857.1:0-2929 GCA_031412185.1 Betaproteobacteria bacterium
GCTCAAACAACGTGGCCAATCTCTACAAATTGAGGCCTGCAATTTCATGCTGGTCTCCGAAGAAAGACCAGGTTCGTCAAATTTTGGGTGCACGCCACCCCTGGCGGACCAATCGGCGGCGGCCCAGTTCGTCGCCTTCGAAGCTGCGAAAATCGGCAGTTACCGCACCAGACGACCCATGGCCGACACACACCAGCAGAAACAACTGGCAGCCCGCATCCAGGCAGCCCTGCCCTCTGTCACGCCCGGCGTGATTCTGCGTGCCTACAGCGGTGGCCAGTTGGTCCATGACGTTGACGTCGGGGCCACCAGCCGCTACTACGACATGGCTTCGCTCACCAAGATCATCTTCACGCAGCAGGCCATGATGCAGGCGTATGACCGGGGCCTGTGGCACCTGCAGACCCGGGTGGTCGAGGTACTGGCGGACTTCCCGAACAAAGACGTGGAAATCCGGCAGCTGTTGACGCACAGCTCCGGCATAGAGTGGTGGAAGCCTTTTTACGAAGCAGTCGACCTGGCTCTGCCGTGGCAGGCAAAACGCGCCTGGTTGTATGGCGAGCTAAAGAAATCCAGCTTCCTGAAAACCGGCAAATCGGTCTATTCGGACTTGGGCTTCATGCTGCTGGGTTTTGTGTTGGAGAAAATGCACGGCAAGAGCCTGCTCGACATCTGGACCGAGACCAAATCCAGCAGCTACCTGGGTACCACGCTGGCTTTTCATATTGACAACCGGCCAGCACATGGGATGGAACTTTTCGCTCCCACCGAAGACTGCCCGTGGCGCAAGAAGCTGCTGCGCGGCGAAGTGCACGATGACAACACCTGGGCGCTGGGTGGTATCTCTACCCACGCCGGGCTGTTTGGCAGTATGGAAGACCTCTCCGGCTTCGGGCTGAACCTGCGCGCGCAATTGCGGGGCACCGGCAGAGTCCGGGTAAGCCGCCAAACCGCGCAGTTGTTTGCCGCGCGTGCGGTACCGCGAGACGCAGGTGACTGGGCGCTCGGTTGTATGCTGCCCGCATTGGAGGGCGCGAGCTGCGGGAAGTATTTTTCCGCGGCCTCGGTGGGGCACACCGGCTTCACCGGCACCTCCTGCTGGTACGACCCGCAGCGGGATTTGCTGGTGCTGGTGCTGAGCAACCGTGTCCACTACGGGCGCGAGAACCGGGCCTTTCTTCAACTGCGCCCTCAACTGCACGATTGGGTCGTGGAGTCGTTGTAGACGCGTTTGCTGGAGCGCAAACGGTATCAATACAGAAAGCAGGCGACCGTGCCCTGGTGGTGCGCACGCAGCGCTGGCACTTCGGCCGCGCAGCGCGGCATCGCATAGGCGCAGCGTTTGGCAAATGCACATCCTGGCGGAGGATGGGCAGGGTCGGGCAATTCAGCGGCAACCGCCTGCACGTGTGCGGCGTTTTCCGTTCCAATACCAACTTGGTGGCGCTTGGGGATGGCCGACAGCAGCAGCTTGGTGTAAGGGTGCGCCGGTTGGGCGAACAACTGCTGTGCCGGCGCCATCTCGACAATGCTGCCAAAGTACATCACCGCTACCACGTCGCTGATGTGGCGGACCACCGACAGATCGTGCGACACAAAAATCATCGCCATGCTGCGATCCCGGCGCAGCGCCATCAGCAGGTTCAATATCTGCGACTGGATCGACACGTCCAGCGCCGATACCGGCTCGTCGGCCACCAGCAACTGTGGCCGCAGTGCCAATGCGCGAGCGATGGCGATGCGCTGGCGCTGGCCACCCGAGAATTCGTGCGGGTATTTGCTGGCATCCGTCGGGGACAATCCGACGGTACCGAGCAACTCCTGCACCGCCCGGGTACGTTCTGCGCGGCTCTTGCCGGCGTGGTGGATGTCCAGCGGCTCACGCACGATGTCGCCGATAGTGTGCTTCGGATTGAGCGAAGAATAAGGGTCCTGAAATACGATCTGCATTTGCCTCAGCTGATCCCTGCCCGGCTTCGCCCGCGCCGATATCCAGTCAACCCCGGCGAACTCCACCGTGCCACCGCTGGCCGGGGTGAGGCGCATCAAGGTTCGCGCCAGCGTTGACTTTCCGCAGCCGGATTCACCCACAATACCCAGCGTCTTTCGCTCGTGCAGCGCGAAGCTGACGGCGTTCAGCGCTTTGAAGCTGCCCTTGCCAGGCAGCGCGTAGCTCTTGCTCAATTGCTCTACACGCAGCAAAACGTCGTCGGCCTCGGGGGGGACGCTCATGGGGCTAGCGGTGGCTGCGACCACCTCATGCGGACTCAGCAAACCAGCAGGCCACTCGCTCGGTTGCACTGCCTCTAAAAGCTGTCAGGGCCGGTGCCTGCTGGCAACGCCGCTGGGCCTTGGTGCAACGCGCTTCGAACAGGCAGTTGTCACCTCTTTGCCCGAGCGGAGGAACAGAGCCTGCAATGGTGGGTAACCAGCTACCCGGTGCGTGTTGCGCCGGGGCTGTCAACAGCAGCGCTTGGGTGTAAGGATGGGCCGGGCTCTCAAAAAGCGTCGTGACGGAACGCTGCTCGGCTATGCGCCCGGCATACATCACGGCTACTGTGTCGCAGTGGTCGGCCACCAGCGCCAGGTCGTGGGTGATGAGCAGCATTCCCATGTTGAACTCTTTGCGCAAATCGTCCAGCAGCTTAAGAATCTGCGCCTGCACGGTCACATCCAGCGCGGTCGTGGGTTCATCGGCGATCAGCAGTTTGGGCTGGCAGGCCAGGGCCATGGCGATCATGACGCGCTGGCGTTGCCCACCCGACATTTCATGCGGATAGGCACCGGCCCGTTGGGCAGCAGCCGCGATACCCACAGATCAAGCAGCCGAACCACTTCGCGGCGGGTCGTGTGCTTGTCCATGCCGCGGTGCAGACGCAGGCTTTCAGCTATCTGTTCCCCCACCGCCAGCACCGGGTTCAGGCTGGTC